>JAJYGW010000234.1 GCA_021790615.1 Actinomycetes bacterium
GCCCCGTAGCTCCTCGTAGCGCTCGCCCGCCTCCATGACGACGGTCATCGTCGGATTGCGCAGGAGGTTGCGGGCCTTCTGAGACTTCGCCTTCGTCTCGATGGCGATGCACCCGTCGAGGAAGCCGAACCACATCGCGACGGCGTGGATGGTCCCGTCGTGGTTGAGCGTGCACATCGTCATGATGCGGCTCTCCTCGAGGAACGCATCCACCTCCTCAGCAGTCATCCTCACCAGCGCTCGCTGGTTGACACCACCCGATCTCGGGCCTGCGGGGCCGGCCGTCCGGTCGCTGTGACCGGGTCTGGAGGATGCGGCGGGGGCGGTCGAGGGCATGCCGCATCGTAGAATGATCGTTGTCCTGCACGGCCGGACGCCTAGAGGACCGATATGAGAACGCCACCGAACGATCCGCGCACCCGGCGCGCTGCCCGAGGATTCACGCTGCTCGCGGCCGTGGCGCTCGGCATGAGCGCATGCGGCGCCGTGTCCGCCGCATCGCATCGGCAGACCTCGCGTCGGCCCGTCGGCGCCACGCTCGTCGGAGCGCCGCAGCGTGGTGGCGACTCCGAGCACCTGAGGCCGCGGCCCCACACGCCGGGAACGTCGGCGCCGACCGCGTCGACGACCGCGCGGCGGAGCACGAGCACACAACCAGGGACGAGCACGGTCATCGTGCAGGCGGTCACACCGCCGGCGCCCCTGCCGCCGGCCGCTCCCGGACTCGTGCCCGGGCGGGTGACGGTCGTGGGCGACTCTGTCACGATCGACGCCGCGCCGGCGCTGCAGGCGATCATCCCCGGTGTCCAAGTCGATGCAGAGGTCGGCATGCAGTGGGAGACAGGTGTCCAGGTGCTCCAGCAGCTGCGCTCGTCCGGGCAGCTCGGCGCCGTCGTCGTCGTGGCGCTCGGAACGAACGGCCCGGTCTCGGTTGCCCAGTTCCAGCAGATGATGTCGGTGCTCCAGGGAGTGAGCCGTATCGTCTTCGTGACGAACCATGCGCCCGACTGGTGGGAAGAGCAGAACAACGCCATGTTCGAGTCCGAGGTGCCTCACTACGCCACCGCGCGCATCGCCAACTGGGACGCGGCTGCCAAGGCCAACCCGCAGTGGCTCTACTCCGACGGGACCCACATGCCGATCGGGCAGGCCGGCGCATACGCCTGGGCAGAGCTCGTGAAGGCTCAGATCTGATGGGCAGCCTGCGAGCCGTCCTGGCGGCCGAGCCGGAGGGACTGCCGGGTCGGCTTGCCGAGATCGACCGGGCCGACCTGCCGGACGGCGACGTGACGGTACGGGTCCAGTGGTCGAGCCTGAACTACAAGGACGGCCTCGCAGTGTCCGGGAAGGGCAAGGTCGTGCGCAGCTTCCCGATGGTGTGCGGCGTCGACCTCGCGGGGGTGGTGGAGGAGTCGGGCTCCCCCGACCTCGAGGCGGGTCAAGCCGTCATCGTCACGGGCTGGGGACTCGGCGAGGAACGTTTCGGCGGGTATGCCGATCTGGCTCGCGTCCGCAGCGAGTGGGTGGTGCCGGTGCCCGACGGACTCGATGCCCGCCAGGCGATGGCGATCGGGACGGCCGGGCTGACGTCGATGCTCTGCCTGCTTGCGCTGGAGGCTCACGGGCTCACCCCCGAGCGGGCCGGCGACGCCCCCGTGGTCGTCACGGGTGCCGCCGGTGGCGTCGGGAGCGTGGCCGTGGCCTTGCTCGCCGGTCGGGGATACCGGGTCGCCGCAGTCAGCGGCCGGGCGGACCAGCCCGAGCAGGCCGCCTACCTCCGGGGCCTCGGCGCCACCGAGATCATCGATCGCGCGGAGCTCGCCGGGGCGCCACCTCGTCCGCTCGACAAGGAGCGCTGGGCCGGCGCCGTCGATGCCGTCGGGGGGCCGATCCTCGCGACGGTCATCCGCCAGACCCGCTACGGCGGCTGCGTCGCGGCGTGCGGTCTTGCCGGCGGCGCCGACCTCCCGACGACGGTCCACCCGTTCATCCTGCGGGCTGTCGACCTCGCCGGAGTCGAGTCGGTCCGCTGCCCGACACCAGTCAGGCGGACGGCCTGGCAGCGTCTCGCCGAGGAGCTGCCTCGCGACCTGCTCGAGGAGATGACTGTCGAGGCCGCCCTCGAGGACGTGCCGGCACTCGCGGAGGAGATCCTCGCCGGCCGGACGCGGGGCCGCGTCGTGGTGGCCGTCAACCCCTGAGATGCCGGTCTACGGCGTCCCTTCGAGCACATACCGCGACGGCGGCGTCGGCGGCGTCGGAGCGGGCTGGCCGCGGCGAGCGGTGCACACGGCCTTCGTCCTGAGCGGTGGTGGGAACCGCGGGGCCGTCCAGGTGGGCATGCTCCGTGCCCTCGTCGAGGCGGGTGTCGAACCGGACCTCCTCGTCGGGACCTCGATCGGCGCGATCAACGGAGCTGCCTTCGCAGCGCTTCCCACCATCGAGGGCGTCTACCTGGCCGCGGACGTCTGGCGTCGGATCGCTGCGAGCGACGTGTTCCCGAGGAGGCGGTTCCATGGGACGTGGCGTTTCTTGGAGAGGCGCCCGGGAGTGTTCTCCATGGACGGGCTGCGGTCGCTCGTGGCCGGATACCTGCGTTTCGAGCGGTTGGAGGACGCGCCGGTGCCGCTGCTCCTCGTCGCGACCCGGCTCGACGACGGCAAGGAGGAGTGGATGACAGAAGGCCCGGCTCTCGACGCCATCATGGCGTCGGCGGCGCTGCCCGGCCTGTACCCGGCTGTTGACATCGGCGACCGGCGCTACATCGACGGCGGAGTGCTCGACAACGTGGCGATCTCCGCTGCGCTGGCGGCGGGTGCCGAGCGCGTCTACGTCTTGTTGTGCGGGCGGGTGGACGCGCCCCCTCCCGCCTTCACGAGGCCGTTCGAGGCGATGTTCTCGGCGTTCACGCTGGCCCTCGGCGCCCGAGTCCGCCGTGACCTTGCGGCGATCCCACCGGGCGTCGACGTGATCGTGATGGAGCAGCCGGGGACGGTCCTGTTCGACCCCGCCGACTTCTCACGCACCGACGAGCTCATCGACCAGGGCTACCGGTCGGCGAGGGACGTCCTCACGGAGTACGAGCGGGCCAAACGCTACGAAGTGGAGGTCTCCGACCGCGACGACCGCGACGGACTGGGCGAGCGCCTGCGCCGGGTGGCGTCAGTCCGGCGTCAGAGATCGCAAGCGAACCTTCAGTCGTCGTCGCCGGCTGCGCCGAACGCGGCTCGGGCCGAGGACGAGCCGTCCGGGTCGACGGAATAGGCCAGCTGGCCGTCCTCGAGGCGGACCCGCTCGGCCCCGCCGCGCAAGCGCAGGAACTCGAGGTGGGCGTAGGTCTCACTCTCGGCCATCATCCCCCAGAGCGGGCGGCGGAAGAGCTGCTGGGACATCTCGACAACGGTCTGGCGCCCACCTCGGCCGATCTCGCGCAGCGCGCGGAGGCGGTCCTCGTGGTGGTCGACGATCTCCTCGATGCGGCCGCGGAGATCGGGGAACGGGTGGCCGTGTGCCGGGAGCACCAACTGGACGGGACCGATCTCGAGCAGGCGGGCGAGTGAGACGAGGAAGCTGCCGAGTGGGTCACGCAGGGGTGACAGCCCGCCGACGTGCGGTGTGATGGTGGGCAGCACGTGGTCGCCCGAGACGAGCAGTCCCTCCGCCGGCTCGTAGAGGCAGAGGTGGTCGCCCGTGTGGCCCGGGGTGTGAAGGGCGCGCCACTGCCGACCCGCGAACGTGAGCGTGTCGCCGTCGTCCACGCGCCTGGTCGGGATCGGTGGCCGCATGCTCGGGACGAGTCCCCTCGTGGCGAGGCGGCGGACGATCTTCTGGCGCCGGCTGGTGGGAAAGGGGCTGCCGCCCCAGGGCGTGCGTCGTGCGCGTATGAGGCCGAGGTAGCCGGTGTCGTCCTCCTCTGCCTCGTCGGCGTCCGAGGTGTCGGGGGGTGCCGCGACCGAGTGGGTGTGCGGGATGGGTTCGAACCACGTGTGGAAGCGCCGCTCGGCGACGAGATCCGCACCGGCTGCGTGCGCGAGGCGGCCGGCCGAGCCGAAGTGGTCCGGGTGCGAGTGGGTGACGACGACCGTGTGGACGTCGCGGATCGCGAGCCCGGCGGCTCGCAGGCGCTGGCGGATGGCTGACCAGGTCTCTCCGCCGGGAAGGCCTGCGTCGACGATCGTCGCTCCGCGGTCGTCGACCAGCGCGTACGAGTTGACGTGCCCGAGCCCGGTGAAGTTGATGGGGATCTGGAGCCGGATCACGCCGGCTGCGAGCTCGGTGGGCTCGGGGGAAGCCGGCTCCTGCTCCTGCTTGCGCGGTCGCCCGGAAGGATCCGCGGTCACGCGTCGGTCGCCGCGGTCGTGTCGGTCTCCATGCCCGGACCCTTCGCCGTGCCCGGTGCCGCATCCGGTGGCCGGATGAAGTGCTCCTTGTAGTAGGCGAGCTCGGCGACGCTCTCGCGGATGTCGTCAAGCGCGCGATGTGCCGTGACCTTGTGCGGCCTCGCCGAGTACACCGCGGGGCTCCAGCGGCGGCAGAGCTCTTTCAGTGTCGAGACATCGATGCTGCGGTAGTGGAAGTGCGCGTCGAGCTCGGGCAGATAAGCGCGGAGGAAGCTCCTGTCGACTGCGATGGAGTTGCCGCAGAGCGGGGTCTCGCCGGCAGGGACGTGCTGGCGGACGAACTCGAGCGTGGCGCGCCCTGCCTCCTCCAGCGAGACGGTCGACGCACGGATCGCCTCGAGCAGGCCCGAGCCCGTGTGCATCCGGCGGACGATCTGCTCCATGGCATCGAGATGTTCGTCCCCGGCGTGCACGACGACATCGGGCCCTTCGGCGACGATCTCGAGGTCGTCGTCGGTCACGAGCGTCGCGATCTCGACGATGACGTGGCGCTCTGGATCGAGACCGGTCATCTCCAGATCCATCCACACGAGCACGGGCGGTGATCGTAATGACCTTGTCCACTACGTTGCGAAGTGATGCTCGAGATCCCCACCGTGCGCCTCGACCCGGCAGCTCGCCTGCCCGAGCCCGCGAGGGACGGGGATGCCGGTCTCGACCTGCGATCGACGGTGGACGTGAAGGTTCCGGCACGCGGTGGGAGAGTGCTGGTGCCGACGGGAATCGCGGTGGAGATCCCGGCAGGCAGGGCTGGTCTCGTGCTGCCGCGGAGCGGCCTCGCCTTACGCCACGGGGTCACCTGCCTGAACGCGCCCGGGCTCATCGACTCGGGCTACAGGGGCGAGGTGTCGGTGATCCTCGTCAACCACGACCCCGTCGCTGATTTCGAGGTGCACGTCGGGGACCGGATCGCACAGCTCGTCGTGATGACCCTGGACCAGGCCGTCCTCGTCGACACAGCCGCGCTCTCGTCGAGCGAGCGAGGTGAGGGGGGTTTCGGGCACACCGGAGTGCGCTGACGGATCGGCAGGCGCGACGTCACTCCTCCTGACGTCGATGAGCCACGTTGCAGCCTCTTGAACTCTCGGTCTTCCGCTGTACCGGTGGGCGGACGCCTCGCTAACCTTCATCAGCTACGACGCGCGGCGGCACTCCGGGCGCGTGCGAGGTTCCGGCACGCCAGCCCGGGAGCGCAGCCAACGGCCAGCGTGAGGAGGGATCCAGATGCAGCGACTCAGCGGCCTCGATGCGATGTTCTTCTATCTCGAGACTCCGAGCTCCCACATGCACGTCACGGGGGTGTACGTGATGGAGCCGGGCGACCAGGACACCTCCTTCGAGAACATCCGTGCGATGGTGGCGGAGCGGTTGCCGCTGGCGGCTCCGTTTCGGAGGCGCTTGGTCGAGGTGCCCTTCAAGCTGTCGCACCCGCTCTGGGTCGAGGATCCGGACTTCGACCTCGACTACCACGTTCGCCGGGCTGCTCTTCCCGCACCGGGCGGGACGAAGGAGCTCGAGGACTTCGTGGCACAGGTCGTCGGACTGCCGCTCGACCGCGAGCGCCCGCTCTGGGAGATGTACATCGTCGAAGGGCTCGAGGGCGGCCGGGTCGCCACGGTCACGAAGATGCACCACGCCGCCATCGACGGCGTCTCGGGTGCCGAGATCGCCGCCACGTGGCTCGACCTCGAGGCGCGCCCGCCCGAGCGGCTGATCGCGGACCCATGGAGGCCGGAGCCGATCCCGTCGGACGTCGAGCTGATGGCGTTCGCGATGGCCTCGCTCGTCGGCCACCCGATGAAGGCGGTGAAGACCGCACGGCGCGTCGTCGAGTCCGCCCTGCACGTGACGGAGCGGAACCGGACTTCCGGCATCGAGCCGCCGCCGGCACCCTTCGCGGCGCCTAAGACGACGCTCAACCAGGCGATCACCCCTCACCGCCGCGTCGCATTCGCCGAGCGCCCGCTCGACGACTTCAAGGCGATCAAGAACCACTTCGGCTGCACGGTCAACGACGTCGTGCTGGCCGCCTGCGCCTCTGCCCTGCGGCGGTACCTGATCGAGGTCGGCGATCTGCCGGACGAGCCGCTCGTCGCGATGGTGCCCATGTCGGTGCGTACCGACGCCGACAAGGGCCTGCACGGCAACCGCGTCTCGGCCATGCTCGCTTCGCTCGCGACCGAGATCGAGGATCCCGTCGACCGGCTCAAGGCGCTATCCGAGGGGATGCGCTCGGCCAAGGAGCAGGAGCAGCTGATCGGCGCAGCGACGCTCACGGACTGGACCGAGTTCACGTTCCCGGCGCTAGTCGGGCGAGCGTCTCGGCTCTTGTCCTCGATGCGCGTCTTCGACCGCGTGCGTCCCGTCTTCAACGTCACCATCTCGAACGTCCCAGGGCCGCCGTTCCCGTTGTTCCTCGCCGGTGGCCGGCTCGTGGGCTTCTACCCCTTGGGCCCGGTCGCCGAGGGCGTCGGGCTCAACATGACGGTCATGAGCTACTGCGGGATGGTGTACTTCGGCCTGAACGCCTGCCGGGAGACGGTGCCACGCATCGCCGAGCTGCCGCGCATGATCGAAGAGGGACTCGACGAGCTGCTCGCCGTCGCCCGCCCGCCGCGGCGCCGGCGCAGCTCGGGTGGCGCGCCTTCGTCGGCCGCCGCCAGCCTCGAGGGCGCGCCCGGCGATGCCGAAGTGGCGGTCGCTGCTCCGGCAGAGGCCGGTCTCGAAGAGACCGGCTGAGCGCTCCGCCCGCGCTCGGCCGCGCTCCGGCCCGCTCCGCTACGACGCGGCTGCGACCACTGCCGGTGTTCAGCCCTCTTCCCGCGCGTAGGGCAATCCGAGAGCGGCCGGAGCCCCGAGCCGTCGTCGCACCGATCCTGTTGACGCCGCTACCAGGGCGACGATCGTCATGAGAAACGGGAGCGCAGACCAGAACTCCGTCGGTATCGAGGTGATGCCTCGCGCCTGCAAGTCATAACCGAGCCCGAGGAAGGCGCCGAAGAGGTAGGCGCCGACCAGCAGCAGGTCGGGTCGCCAGAAGGCGAAGATGACGAGCGCGATGGCAATCCAGCCCGCCCCGGCCGTGAGCCCGTTGATCCAGTTCGTGGCGATCTGCAGCGTGAACATCGCACCGCCCACACCGGCGAGCGCCCCACCGAGGAGGGTGTGCAGGTACCGGTAGCGGATGACGTTGACGCCCATCGCGTCGGCTGCCTGGGGGGACTCACCGACTGCGCGCAGGTGCAGTCCGGGCCGCGTCCGGTACAGGTAGAGGAGCGACAGGATCACGAAGAGCCACGACAGGTAGACGAGCGGGCTCTCGTGGAAGAGGATCGGCCCGACGACGGGTGCGTCCTTCAGGCCGAAGACGTTGATGTCGGAGAACTGGTGGCGTCCGGCCTGTGCGCCGAGGTTGCCGACGACTCCGAGATACGAGGACAGGCCGATGATCCCGGCGAAGATGGTGAGCGTCAGGCCCGAGACGATCTGGTTGGCCCGCAGGGTGATCGACAGGAAGGCGTGGATGAGCGACATGACGGCACCTGCCAGTGCGCCCACGAGCACCGCCACGATGAGCACCAGCCAGGACGGGCCGTCCATCTTCTGGGACGTCCAGAACGCGCAGACCGCACCCATGAGCATCATGCCCTCCACCCCGAGGTTGAGGATCCCGGAGCGCTCGGCGAACAGCTCGCCGAGGCCGGCGAACAGGAGAGGGGTGCCGTACAGGATCGCCGAGACGACGATGGAGATCCCGATGTTTGCGTTGATCCCGCTCATGAGGCCTGCTCCCCTCCACCGGTGAGTGCCATCTCCACGGGTGCCGCCGCGGGTGCTGCTGGGCGTACCTGTCCCGCGCGGTGAGCCGCCAGCGGCTTTCTCGTGCGGTGCACCCGAACGTGATACCGAGCGAAGATCTCCGAACCGAGCACGCAGAACAGGAGGATCCCCTCCATCGTTCCGGTGAGGCCGATCGGGAAATTGGGACCCTGCAGCGCCAGCCCCGCGTTCGTGAGCACCCCGATCCCGAGCGCGGCGAGGATCGCCGAGATGGGGTTGTAACGCGCCAGCGCCGCCACCACGATGCCCGTGTAGCCGAACTGCGCCTGCTCGAGACCCCGGGGGTCGAGCACATGGCGGAAGTCGCCGACTTGGCTC
>JAJYGW010000395.1 GCA_021790615.1 Actinomycetes bacterium
GCGGTCTGCAACCCGGCTCGTGCCATGCGTGTCGGACGCGAACGTGACGGGGACGCGGCGGGACGCGAAGAGGCTCAGCAGGCTCGGGGACGGGTAGTCCTCACGGCAGGGCTTGGTGGCGCCGGCGGACGAGATCTCTGCGGCCATCCCGCTCGCCGCCGCGGCCTCGGCGATGCGCACCTCGCACTCGTGCACGACGCCGCGGTCGGGGATCCGCGCGGCGACCTTCACGAGATCGGGATGGGCGAGGACGTCACAGCTGGCGGTGCCGGCGAGCTCCTCCAACGCCTCGGTGTAGGCCCGCCAGCTGTCGGCGACGGGACGACGATCCCACTCCCCCACCTGGACGGCGTTCGACAGGTCGTCGAACATCCAGTTGCCGATCCAGTGGACCGATCCGAGCAGGACGTCGAACGGGTACCCGGCGAGCAGGGCAGACACCTCGTCCATCCGTCCCGGGTAGTAGTCCACCTCGAGGCCGATCACGACGGGGAGGCCGGCTGTTTTCGCCTCGAGGGCGGCGTTCACGAAGCGATCGAGGTCTTGTGTCGCATGGTGGTCGAAGTACGCCCGTGCCTGTGCCCTGAAGGGGCGGCCTCCTGGCTCGGGGACGCGGTCCCACCATCCTTCGACGAGCGCGCGCGCCTGGACGAAGCGGAAGAAGTGCTCCGTCAGCGCGATCTCCCGCACTCCGCTTCTCGCGGCGAGCTCGGTGTAGCGGGTGATCCGGTCGAGAGCGAGCTCCCGCCCATCGGCGCGCTCGGAGTGCGGCCAGAGGTGGACGTGATAGTCGATCACGTTCGCCGGCTCCTGCTCGCGCTCGGGCGGGCCCGTCCGGGCGCACGGGTGTCGGGGGACTCGCCGTCCGGCTCGTCCTGCCAGATCCCGGCCCCCATCCTGAGGAGGCCGGCGAGGTCCGTCACGTGACCGGGTTGATAGGGCACCGTCACGCTCACGTCGTGAGCAGCGGACAGCTCCCGGAGGAGCTCCGCCTCCCGGTTCGCGACGAGCCTGAAGTTCGAGAAGCTGTGCGCCACCTCCTCGACCACCCTTCCCACCACCTCGGGTGCGACGGCCTCACCGGCGGCGGTGAGCTCGGGGGCGAGGCGCTCGCCGATCGACGCAGCAGACTCCGCCAGCCGATCGGCAGCACGAGCGGCTGCGGGATCGATGAGCAGGGACGGGAGGACTCTGTTGCACACGAGGAGTCCGAGGTGCAGGTGGCGTTCCGCGAGCGCCGCCTTCATCTCGGAGGCTTCGCGGCCCGGGACGGCCTCGAGCGTCGTCACGACGAGGAAGGTCGTGCGGGGATCTCGCAACAGTCTCCCGACGGCGTCGGCACGGGCGACGAAGCCTTCTCGCATCGTCTGGAGCAGGATGAAGAAATCCGCCAGGTCCTGGAGCAGCTGGCTGCCGAGGATACGGTCCGCGACCTGGTAGAAGGGACGGGACGCCATGTTGACGAACCGTGAACGGTACGGGACGGTCAGCCATCGGAGAAGTCGCGAGGAGAAGAACTCCTGCATCCGGGCAGGGGCGTCGAGGAGATCGATGGCGTTGCGCGACGGCGGCGTGTCGACGACGAGCAGGTCGTAGTCGCCGTCCTCGTGCAGCTCGTAGAGGCGCTCCATCGCGATGTAGTCGTGACCTTGGCTGAAACGGCGGCTGATGTTCTGGTACAGCGGGTTCGAGATGATCTGGTCCGCTGTCGACTTGTTCGGGGCGTGGCGGCGGACGAGTGCGTCCCACGACTCGGACATGTCGAGCATGGCCGCATGAAGTTCGCCTTTCGGGCGGATCCCTGCTCTCTCGAAGGCTTCGGTGGGGACTCGTGTCGCCTCGTTGCCGATTCCCTTGATGCCGAGCGCGTCGGCGAGCCGCTTGGCCGGGTCGACCGTGAGGACGAGGACGCGACCTCCGATCCTGGCGGCGATCGTCGCAGCGAGCGCGGCGGCCGTGGTCGTCTTGCCCACCCCGCCCGGCCCGCAGGCGACCATGACCTCCTTCGCCGCGACGAGCTGCTCGAGCTCGAGTGCGGTGGGCGACGACATGGCGGCGGACAGCCCCTCTTCTCTTCGAGGGTTCTGCCCACCGCTTGCGTCGGTGCCCGCTCCCGTGCCCGCTTTCGCGCGCTGCCTGGTGGGGCTCACAGCTCCTCCCCGAGCAGCCGCGCGACCTGGCGGATCGCTCGCGCCCCGTGCGCGCGGCCGAAGAGGTAGGGCAGGTACAGCAGCGGGACGCTCTCGGCGATGCCGGCCCGCAGCCGTTCGAGGTGGGCGGCGCCGTCGCGGCGGATCGTGACGGCCAGGCGTGCCGCGGAGAAGACGGACGTGAGCGCATCGACGTCGACGTCGAGCTCCTCGGCGAGCGCCTTCGTGACAGGCGGCGCTGCCATGCTCTCGAAGATCTCCTCCTCGCGGGTGCCGAACAGCTCGGGCAGCACCCTGTTCGCGATGACAGAAGCGAGCTTCACGGGCGTCTCCTCGGCGATCCGTGCGGAGAGGTCGACCGCCTCGGAGACAGGCATCTCCTCGGGTGTCGTGACGATCACGGCGCCGGTGATCTCGGGGTTCCTCAGGATGTCGAGCATCCATCCCGTCTGGGTTCGCACGATGCCGACCTTCACGAGCTCGTTGATGCCGATCGGAGCCGCAAGCTGGCCGACCACCTGACCCGTGGCCGAGGCATCGACCACGACGAGGTCGTAGTGACGCTCACGGACCTCGTAGCACAGCTTTCCGATGGTGAGGATCTCCCGGATCCCCGGCGCCGCTGTCGCGACGAAGTCGAAGGCTGACGCGACCGGTCCGATCCGGCCGACCACCGGCACCCGTGCGATCAGCTTCAGGTACTCGCGAAGGGACGCCTCGGTGTCCATCGACATCGCAGTCAGGCCCGGGCTCACCTGACGACCCTGGAACGGAGTCGGCCCACACTCGTAGGCCACCGAGAGGTCGCCCTTCGGTTCGACCTCGCAGACGAGCGTGCGCTTGCCCTGTTCGGCGGCGAGCAGCCCGAGTGCCGCCGCGACGGTCGTCTTCCCGACTCCGCCCTTGCCGGTGACGAAGAGCAGCCGCCGGGCGAGGAGAGGGGTCACGCGGTGCCGATCACGGAGCGCCGAAGCCGACCCGGCGTTCCTCGGTCTGCGCCCCGACCTCCACGTAGGCGATTCGAGCGCTCGGGACGGCCACCCTGCGGCCGCGCTTGTCCGTGAGCCACAAGATGCCCTCCGGATCGGCAAGCGCACGCTCGACATCGGCGATGACCTGCTCGCGATCGCTTCCCTCGGCGAGCTCGACGTCGAGCTCCTTCGGCGTCTGGATGATCCCGATTCGCACGTCCACGTCGATCGCTCCTTTGCTGGTGCCCGACCGGCCTTCTGCCAATGCCCGCTCAGCCACCGGGCCGCGCCATCGTAGGGGCGCTGCGCGGACGTGCCCGTCAGTCAACCAGCTCCGCGGGGAAGCCGGTCCTGAGACCAGTCCAGTCGCGCCACCGCCTGGGAACAGGCGTAACGATCGGTCATGCCGGCGACGTAGGCAACAGCGTTGAGCACCGGGTCGTCGGTGAGCCGTGCCGTCTCGGCCGGCATCTCCCCTGCCCGGCAAGCGAAGTAGTCGACGAGCGCCCGGAGCATCTCGATGACCCGCCGGGACTGCTCGACGGACGCATCCCGCAGGTAGATCCGCTCGTAGTTGAACGTCCTGAGCGCTGCGAGCGCGTCGCCGGCAGCCGGCGTCATCGACACCACGCCGGTGCGACAGGTGGACTCGACGACGTCGGAGATGAGCGTTTGCAGCTGCCGTCCGCGCGTCAGCCCGCAATGGCGCGCGACCGTGACCGGGACGTCGTCCACCGACACGATCCCGGCGTGCACCGCATCCTCGAGGTCGTGCGCCGAGTAGGCGATGCGGTCGGCCAGCGCGACGGCCTCTCCCTCGGGAGTCGAGGGAGGCGGGCGCGACCACGAGTGGTTGCGGATGCCGTCCAGCGTCTCCCGGCACAGGTTCAACGGCGCCGCGGTCACGTCGGCGCCCCAGACCGCGTGGTCGAAGCCGCCGGGGAGGAACGCATCGAAGGCTTCCTCGCTGGCGTGGCCCCCGGGACCGTGCCCGCAGTCGTGACCGAGCGCGATCGCCTCGGTGAGCGCGACGTTCAGCCGGCAAGCCCGGGCGACAGCCGTCGCCACTTGGGCGACTTCGAGCGCATGGGTCAGCCTGGTGCGCTGGTGGTCAGCCGGGAAGATGAACACCTGCGTCTTCCCCGCGAGCCTCCGAAACGCCGTCGAGTGCAGGATCCGGTCGCGATCACGCTCGAAGCACGTCCTCCACTCGTCCGGCTCTTCTTCGCGAGCTCGCGTCCCGGCGCCGTGCGCCCGCGTCGCGCCGATCATGAGCTGTTCGAGCTCGAGTCCCTCCCTCTCGGTTCGATCCAGCGCTCGATAAGGGCCGGCGAGGACCGGAGGCCGAGGGTGCGGCGTCATCACCTCTGCCAGCTCCGACTCATGGCCGCGCATGGTCGATGCCCACCGCTCGTTGCGCCACGTCGCGCCGGAGCCCGACTCCTCGACTGCATCGCTCACCGGATGAGGCGCCATGGAACGAGGTTACGCGAGGGGTGCGCGCTGGCTTCAGCGGACGGAGAGCTCGCTCCGGTAGACCCGCGAGGGACCGAGCGACACGACCTTCTCCGCCAGCTCCGCGAAGGCCCTCGAGACCTCGTTGTCGGGATCGACGGCCGCGATCGGCTTCCCCGAGTCACCGCCCTCCCTCAGCGCGGCGAGCAGCGGGATCTGCGCGAGCAGAGGGACACCGAGCGACGAGGCGAGAGCCTGCCCACCGCCGGAGCCGAACAGCTCATAGCGCTTGCCGTCGTCTCCGGTGAACCACGACATGTTCTCGATGACGCCGCGCAGGGGTAGGCGCAACTGCTTCGCGAGGACCGCCGCACGCTGTGCCACCCGCTCGGCCGCCGGCTGCGGCGTCGTCACCACGAGCAGTTCAGCAGAGGGCACGAACTGCGCGATCGAAAGGGAGACGTCCCCGGTTCCCGGTGGGAGGTCGATGAGGAGGAACTCGGGCGAACCCCAGTGGACGTCCACGAGGAACTGCTCGAGAGCCTTGTGCAGCATCGGCCCGCGCCAGATGACGGCCTGGTCCTCGGGCACGAAGAAACCCATCGAGATGCACCGCACCCCCCACGCCACCGGCGGGAGGAGCAGGTCCCCGATCAGGCTCGGCGCTTCGGCCAGTCCGAGCATCGACGGCACCGAGAAGCCGTAGACGTCCGCGTCCAGCAGCGCAACCGAGTGGCCGAGCCGTGCCAGCGACACCGCGACGTTGACCGTCACGCTCGACTTCCCGACCCCGCCCTTGCCGGACCCGATGGCGATCACCCGTGTCGGCGAGCCCTTCTCGGCGAACGGGTTCGCTCGGGGAGCCGGGCCTTCCGCGCCGTGCTGACCCGACCGCGTCGTACCGGGGCCTGCCTGCTGGCCGCCTGCGCCGAACGGTGACGCGGCTGGCGCGGGCCTCTGCGTGCGGCCGAGCTCGTGCAGGCGCGCCTGCAATTCGAGCTCCTCCCCCGAAGTCATCGCCGCCAAGTGGATCTCGGCCGGCGAGCCTCCGGCACGAGCCACTGCTTCGGTGACGGCCCCGATCAGCGCCTGCTCGTCGGGATGACCTCCGCTCGGCACCTTGAGGACGACGGCCGTCGAGCGGCGTCGCTCCTCGACCGAGCTCACCATGCCGAGCGCGCCGATGGGATGGAACAGCCGCGGGTCGACGGTCGATTCGACGGCTGCACGCACGGCACTGCCGCCGGCACCTCGTTCGCTGCTCGTCGAGCCGCCACCAGGGCGGAAGATGCTCACGGGTCTCTCGTCTCTCGTACTGCTCGCTCCCGAGCATGGTGCCCTCACCTGCGGCAAGAGCCGCACCGGTACGATAACGGAGGTGAGCAAGGTCCATGAGGGGGAGGGGCTCCTGGCGGAGGGCGATGGTTTCTCCGCCGCGGTCGCAGCCATCACGTCCGCCTTCGGCGACGCAACCCGCCGCGGGATCTACCTCTTCGCCCGCGATCGCGAGGGCGTGACCGCGAGCGAGGTCGCCCAGCACTTCGAGCTGCACCCGAACGTCGCCCGGCACCACCTCGACAAGCTTGCAGCCGGCGGGTACCTCGAGGTCTACGTCGACCACGTCGCCTCGGGCGTCGGCCGTCCCTCCAAGCGCTACCGCCCCGTGGAAGGAGCGACCTCGTCGGTGCCGGCTCACCGCGACGACCTGCTCGTCCTGCTCTTGGCTCGGTTGCTGCCACTCGTCGAGCCGGCGGCGGCCGAGAAGGTCGCCTACGACGTCGGAGCCGAGTACGGCCGCACGCTCGGGGCGCAGATGTCGCCCGGCGAGGCACCGCGGTCCATCCGGGCGGCCATGCAGGCGGTGGCGGATGCGCTGACGGCGCACGGTTTCGCTGCCCATGCCGGCGAGGCGCCCGACCAGGCGTCGGTCGTCCGGGGGAACTGCCCCTTCGGCAGTGCAGCTATCGAGCACCCCGTTCTGTGCGCTGCCGATTCCGGCCTCGTCGAGGGCCTCATCTCGGTCTTGTGCGGAGGCGGGGTACCGGTCCAGCTCTCGTCGAAAGCCCGCGGCGACGAGATCTGTGCCACGTTCACCGGCTGAGCCGGTGCGTCACTACCTCGACCACGCCTCCACCACGCCGCTCCTCCCGGCGGCCGTCACGGCCATGCGCAGCTGGCTCGAGCGCTCGGGCACTCCCGACGGCACGGGCGACCCGAGCCGGGTGCACGCGGAGGGTCGCGAGGTGCGGGGGGCGATCGAGACCGCCCGGGAGCAGGTGGCGTCGCTCGCCGGAGTGCCGCCGAGCCGCGTCGTGTTCACGAGCGGTGCCACGGAGGCCGCCAACACCGCCGTCGAGTCGGTCGCTCCCGAGATCAGCCTGTGCGCCCGTGTCGAGCACTCGTGCGTGCTGCAGGCGTCGCGCCGGGCAGGCGAGGTGCGCGAGGTGGCGGTCGGCTCGGACGGTGTGATCGATGTCGACCACCTGCGCGCCCTGCTTCGGGAGGTCCGTTCCCGTTCTCTCGCGACCGCGCCTCTGCTCGTGCACTGCCAGTGGGCGAACCACGAGGTGGGGGCCGTTCAGCCGGTGTACGACGTGGCTCGAGTGTGTGCGGACTCGGGCGTGCCGCTGCACGTCGACGCGGCCGCCGCACTCGGGCACGTGCCGATCGACCTCGGAGCCGTGAAGGCGGATTACGTGTCCGTCAGCGCTCACAAGCTCGGTGGCCCCTCCGGCGTCGGCGCCCTCGTGCTCGGCCGGGGCGTGAGGATGCGGCCCCTCGTGGTCGGAGCGAGCGAGGAACGCGCCCGCCGCGCCGGCATGGAGAACCTTCTCGGGATCGTCGGCTTCGGTGCTGCCGCCGCCGAACTCGTCGCCGACGGCAGCGGCGGACTGCACGCCCGCGCGGCCGAGGCGGCCGGCCATCGAGACGCGATTGCAGCGGCCGCGACCTCGGTGGAGGGCGTGAGCGTGCTCGGACCGCCCCGAGCCGCGAACCGACTACCGCACCTCCTCTGCTGCTCCGTCGAAGGGGTGCTCGGTGAGGCGGTGCTGCTCGGCCTCGACGCCGCCGGGATCGCGGCACACTCCGGGTCGGCCTGCTCGTCAGAGGTGCTCGAGCCCTCGCCCGTCCTCGAGGCGATGGGGGTCGACCCGGATCGGTCGTTGCGTCTCTCCGTGGGCTGGTCGACCTCCGAAGAGGACGTCGAGGCGTTCCGGCAGGCGTTCCCGGACGTGGTGGCTCGGCTTCGCTCGCTCGCCGCACGAGCGGAGTGACAGCGGCCGGCATCGTCCTTCGCCGACGGTCAGGAACCTCAGGTGCGGGGCTTCTTCGCCCCTGAGATGGCAGCTGGGACAGGCTGGTGGGCTGCCTCGAAAGCCCGGATCGCCGTCGCGTGCACCGACCAGAGCAGCGTCGGCGACGGAGCGTCGGCGAGCATCGCACGGAACTGCTGCACGGCAAGGGCAGGGGCATGGCGGTCCTCGAGCTGCAGCACGCCGTCGTAGGCATGGGCGAGCCCGTAGGACGGGTCGGCGTGGACGGCGGCTTCGATCTCGGCGTCTCCGTTTCGAAGGAGGCTCGTCTCGTGCTGCGACAGCCCGGCCAGCCGAGCGAGCCATCCTCCGTTGGCGAGGGCGACCGGCTGCGCCGGCTGCAGCGCGAGGACGCGGTCGTAGGTGGCGAGGGCCTGTGTCACGTCGCCTTTCGAGCCGAGGATGTCCGCCTCGGCGAGCATGATCTGGACCCGGGCATCGACCGACAGCTGTGGGGACCGAGCGAACGGTCCGGCGTGGGTGAGCGCGAGGACGATGAGCGTCGAGGCCGCCACGAGGCAGCTGACCGACCCCCAGCCGATCACGAGCCGGGCCTTCGGGCTGGACATCCGGTTCCTCCGGCTCGAGGAGGCCAGCCCCCCTCGTGCCCGTCCGGTAGGCGCGTCCGGGCGCCCGACCGGCTCGAGCG
>JAJYGW010000052.1 GCA_021790615.1 Actinomycetes bacterium
GGCGAGGTGACCGAGGGGGACCTCGCCGGCCTGTTCTACACCGGGGGGACCACGGGACGGGCGAAGGGGGTCATGCTCCCCCATCGTGCGCTCGTCGCGAACGCCTTCCACTTCATGGCCTACTGGCCGTTCTCCGAGCGCACGCGCTGGCTCGTGGCGGCGCCGATGTTCCACCTCGCGGGCACGATCGGCGTGCTCGCGACGGTCTGGCGGGGCGGATCGCACGTCTTCCTCCCCCGCTTCGGCGGCGCCGGTGCGCTCGATCTGGCCGCCGCAGAGGGGGCGACGCACACGCTGGTCGTCCCGACGATGTTGGCGGCGATGGCCGACGAGCAGCTCCGGTCCCCACGGAGGCTGACCGGGCTCACCCACTTGGCCCACGGGGGCTCGCCGTGCGCGACCGAGATCCTTCGACGAGCACGCTCCGCTTTCCCGGGTGCGACGCTCCTCCACGTCTACGGCGCAACCGAGACCGCGCCCATCGCGACGATGTTCCCGGAGGAGGAGCGCTTCCTCGACCTGCCGAGGATCCGCTCCTGCGGCCAACCGGCCGTCGGCGTGGACCTGCGCGTCGTTCGCGAGGACCGCACCCCCACCTCGCCCGGGGAGGTCGGCGAGGTCGAGGTTCGCGGGCCGAACGTCACGATCGGCTACTGGCAACAGCCCGAGGCGACCGCGTCGGTCCTTCGCGAGGGGTGGTACGCCACCGGTGATCTCGGGCGCATGGACGGCGAAAGCTACCTCTACCTGGTCGACCGCGCCAAGGACATGATCGTGACCGGGGGCGAGAACGTCTACTCGACCGAAGTGGAGGAGGTGCTGTTCCGCCACCCTCGCGTCGCCGAGGCGGCGGTCTTCGGCGTGCCGGACGACACCTGGGGCGAGGCGGTGATGGCCGTCGTGGTGCCGCGGGCGGAGCCGGTGACGGTCGAGGAGCTGCTCGAGCACTGCAGGCGTGAGCTCGCCGGCTACAAGGTGCCGAAACGGATCGAGCTGCGCGCCGAGCCCCTCCCTGTCTCGGGCGCCGGCAAGGTGCTCAAGCGGGCGCTGCGTGAGCCGTACTGGGAGGGTCGCGACGTCCGCATCGGGGGGGCCACGCTGCTCTCACCACCCGCCCCCGTGCCGCCGTCGGAACAGGAGCCGAGGGCGCCCGCATGACGCCCGGGGAGCTCGGAGGGCGGCCGGCGGATCCATCCGCGCAGCGCGACGAGCCCGAGACAGAGGGATCGCGCCCCGAGCGTGACATGCTCGCGCCCGGCGGCACTCCCGACGAGCCCAACCGCGGCGCCGCCGAGGTGAGGGCGACGGAGGCGAGTGGAGCGTCGCCAGTCGAGGCGATGTGGGCGCGCGACGGTGCCTCGGACCGACTCGGCATCCGCCTCTCCGGTGTCGGGCCCGGCTACGCCCTCACCCGAATGGTGGTCCGGGAGGACATGGTGAACGGCCACGGGATCTGCCACGGTGGCTACCTCTTCCTGCTCGCCGACAGCACCTTCGCCCTCGCCTGCAACAGTCATGGGCGAGCCATGGTGGCGGCCGCGTGCGAGATCCACTTCGTGCGACCGGCTCGGGTGGGCGAGGAGCTCGTCGCGAGCGCATTGGAACGGGTGACCACCAGTGGGACCAGCATCTGCGACGTCGACGTCCAGCGCGCCGCGGACAACGTGACGGTCGCGATCTTCCGCGGCCAGGCACGACCGGCACCCGCGCTCGGGGCGCCGCCGTCCGGGGCCACCGCTCCGCCCTCGTCGGCGCCCGGCTGAGCGGCCGACGAGCGCCCGCTCCCTATCCGAGCAGCTCGTGCGTGAAGTTCGTCGCGCACGCCTCACGAGCCGACAGGGTGGTCGCGTGCTGCACGCAGGTCGAGTAGGCGCGGAAGTCGGCGACATGGCCGACGACCAGGACGATCACCAGCACGAGGACGAGGATGCTCCCGGCGAGGCCGAGCGCGCCGAGGATGATCCCCGCCAGCGCGACGCCTCCGTTCGTGGCGCTGCCGTGCTTGGCGCGGGACCGACCGACGAAACCTGCCACGACCGCGACAACCCCGAAGACCAGGCCTCCGATCACGGTCAGGATGGCCGGGATGCTCACGATCCCGCAGACGAGCGCGGCCACACCCGCGCCGTTGCGCGGTGGGCTCGTCGCGCCGCCGGGCCAGCCGCCGCCGGGCCAGCCGCCCTGGCCACCGCCGGGCCAGCCGCCCTGGCCACCGCCGTCCGTCGGGCCACCCCCGGGCCAGCCGCCCTGGCCCCCGCCCTCGGGCCAACCACCGCCCGGCCAGCCACCCGACTGGGGCGCACCTCCCGGCCAGCCGCCGGAAGGTGCGCCCGGCTGCGACCAGCCTCCCCCCGACGGGTCCCCAGGCGGCGCTGTCCCCCCGGACCACCCACCGGACATGCCGATGGCCCCACCAAGCGCTGACAGTGAAGGTCCCGGCTCCAGCCCGGACACCGCCGATCCTCCTCGCCTGGTCATCGAAGACTCTCCTCGCCACGGTCGAACAGCCCAGCTCCGGCAGTTGGGCTGCGTCCCGCTCTGCCGAGCCGTACCCTACGCCCGTGGGCCAGGAGTTGGGGTCGGCTCGCCCACCGGCTCGGCGACACCCGAGGAGAGACCATGACCGCACCGGCGGAGCGCTATCGCTCCAACCGTCAGGGAGAGATCGACTCGGCGTTCGTCTACCGCGCCATGGCCGCCGCCGAGGAGGACGAGCGGCTCTCGTCGGTCTACACGCGCCTTGCGGAGGTCGAGGAGCGTCACCTCGGCTTCTGGGAGGACCAGCTCCGCCGCCAGGGTCTCGATCCCGGACCACGACGACCATCGTGGCGCGCCCGCGTGATGGCCTGGCTCGCTCGCCGGTTCGGCGCCGGCATGGTGCTCCCGACCGTGGCGACGCTCGAGCAGGTCGACCAGGCCGGCTACGACGACCAGCCGGAGGCGTCGGGCACCGCGATGCCCGCGGAGGAGCGCTCGCACGCTCGCGTCCTCCGGTACATCACCTCGGGGTCTCCGGCAGGGCTCGCAGGTGAGACCCTCGCCCGGCTCGAGGGGCGACACCGGGCGCTCGGCGGGAACGCGCTCCGCGCTGCGGTGCTCGGCGCCAACGACGGCCTCACGTCCAACCTGGCGCTCGTGGTGGGCGTGGCCGGCGCCGGGCTCGCCAGCCGGACCGTCCTCCTGGCGGGCTTGACGGGGCTCCTCGCCGGCGCGTGCTCGATGGCGATCGGCGAGCTCGTCTCGGTCCAGAGCGCCCGGGAGCTCTACCAGCGCCAGGTGCGGACCGAGGCGGCGGAGATCCGCTCCGTCCCCGACGAGGAGCGCGAGGAGCTCGCGCTCATCTACGAGGCGAAGGGGCTCCCGAAGGAGGAGGCGGAACAGGTCGCAGCCCGGCTCATGGCCGACGGGGACGCCGCGCTCGACGCGATGGTCCGAGAGGAGCTCGGCCTCGACCCGAGCGAGCTGGGCGGGTCGCCGTACACGGCGGCAGTCTCGTCCTTCGTGCTCTTCGCCGCCGGTGCGCTGCTCCCGCTGCTGCCCTACTTCTTCCTCGCCGGCACGCCGGCGGTGCTCGTCGCGAGCGGCTTCGCGGCGGTCGGGCTGTTCCTGATCGGCGCGCTCATCACCCTCCTCACCGGCAAGGGAGCGCTCTTCTCGGGCACCCGCCAGCTCGTCTTCGGCCTGCTCGCCGCCGGGGTGACCTTCGGGCTCGGGCACCTCCTCGGTGCGGCGGTGGGCTGAGGCCGGATCCACACCGACTGCCGAGGCGATCAGGCGTCGTAGTCGACCGTGACTGCTGGCGTCTCCGGGCGGGACTGGCACGTGAGGACGGCGCCCGCAGCGACCTCGTCCGGCTCGAGGGCGTAGTTGTGCGCCATCGAGACGCGGCCCTCCCGCACCACGGCCCTACAGGTCCCGCAGACCGCCGCCTGGCAGGCGAAGGGGGCATCGGGCCGGACCCGGAGGAACCCCTGGAGCACGGTCTCACCCGGCGCGAGCGCGACCACCGAGGTCCGCCCGTCCAGCCTCGCAGTCAGCGTCGACACCGCCGGCGAACCTCCCGCACCCGCCAGCGGCTCGCCCGACGCGCTCCGGTCCCCCGGCCCCACCCCGGCCCCGCCATCGCTGGCGGCTCGCTCATCCGAGCCCTGCGTCGCCGCCACGGCGGGCTCGTCGACATGGAAGCGCTCCCGGTGCACCCGCCCGCCCGGGACACCGGCGGCGGCCAGTGCGGCCACGATGTCGTCGGCCATCGCCCCCGGCCCGCAGACGAACCACTCGTCTACCGTCTCCGGGGTGAGCACCGTCGCGAGGAAGCGCTCGAGGCGCGCGCCGTCGAGGCGCCCGGAGTGCAGCTCGGCCTCGCTCGGCTCACGAGAGAGGACGTGGTGGAGCTCGAAGCGGTCGAGGTACTGGTCCTTCAGGTCCGCAAGCCGATCGGCGAACATCACGGAGGAAGCGGCCCGATTCCCGTAGAGGAGGGTGCATCTGCTGGCTGGTTCTGCTTCGAGGACGCTCGAGAGGATCGACAGGATCGGGGTGATCCCGCTCCCCGCTGCGACCGCTCCGACGTGGCGCGTACGCGCCGGATCCGGCACCAGGCAGAACCCCCCGGCGGGCGTCAGGACCTCGAGGACGTCGCCCGGCGCGAGCCGCTCGTGCGCGTAGCTCGAGAAGCGGCCACCCTCCAGGCGCTTGACGGCAACCTCCAGGATCCCCGAGCCGGCCGGGCTGCAGATCGAGTAGCTGCGCCGCACGTCATCCCCGGCGAGCGAGGTGCGGATCGAGACGTGCTGGCCCGGGAGGAACGCATAGTCCGGCGCGAGCTCGTCGGGCACAGCGAAACGAATGCTCACCGCGTCGTCGGTCAACCGCTCCACCCGGTCGACCGCGAGCGGGTGGAGCCGGGGCCGGCGGCGCAGCGCCGGGGATGGGGGTGGGGTGCTCGTAGGGGATGGCGCGGAGGCGGTCGTCGTGGCCGGCGCGGAGGCGGTCGTCGTGGCCGGTGCTCGAAGGGCTCGCCGCAGTCGCGACAGGCGTAGAGCGCGGTACACGCGGTCGGCCCGAAGGGGCTGAGGCGGCGCACGGCGAGCGAGCCGCACGCCGGGCAGCGCACCAGGTCCACCAGTCCGCTGGAGTCGTCGCTCGCCTCCGAGGGCGGCCCGACCGAGATCCCCGCTGCTCGCAGCTTCTCCCGCCCGGTCGGCGAGATCCACGCACTCGACCAGGGCGGATCCCGCACGACTCGGACCTCGACCGGCTCGTAGCCCGCAGCCGACAGCGCAGCCCGGACATCGGAGACGATCACCTCGACCGCCGGGCAGCCCGAGTAGGTCGGCGTGAGCTCCACGGCGACGCCCCCGCACGCGACCGGCAGGACGCGCCGGAGGATCCCGAGCTCGCCGACGGTGAGCACCGGGAGCTCCGGATCGACGATCTCGGCCGCGAGGGCAGCGGCCCGCGCGAGCTCGGTCTCCGAAGGATCGGTCTCCGAGAGCCCCGGCGGCTGCGGGATTGCGCCGCTCGAGCAGGCTGTCGACCTCGCCGGCTCGGCGGTCACCAGCTCGCCTCCGGCTCGGTTCGCCGGAGCGACTGCAGCTCGGCGAGGAGGAACCCGAACGCCTCGGTGTGCAGGCCTTGACGCCCACCCGCAGGTCGCCAGTCCCCGGTCGGAACCTCGAGCGTCGCCTCGGTCACCACCTGGTGGACGGTCGCCGACCACACCGGTTCGAGCGCCGCGGGGTCCACGGCCAGCTCGCGCTGGACGAGCGCCCCGAGCACGAGCCCCCCCTCGAAGGGCTCGGGGAGGAACAGCTCCGCCGCGTACGGCCACACGGCATCGAGGCCCTCCTGCATGCGGCGATGGCTCTCGTCGGTCCCGTCGCCGAGCCGGCGGACCCAGAGTGCCGCATGGTCGAGGTGGTAGGCAGCCTCGCGGGCGCCGGCCGCCGCGACGCCGGCCAGGGCCGAGTCGTTCGAGTGGCGCAGCCGCTCGTACAGCGGCAGCTGCCACGCCGAGAAGAGCAGTTGGCGGGCCATGGTCCGGGCGAAGTCGCCGTTCTCGAGCTCGACCAGGAGGCAGTTGCGAAACCCGCGTGCGTCCCGGAGGTAGGCGAGGTCGTCGGCCGTCGACGCCGGCCCGCCGAGCTGCCCCGCGCGCTCGAGCAGGCCACGAGCCTGCCCGAGGAGATCGAGGGCGACGTTGGCGAGCGCGAGCTCCTCCTCGAGCGCCGGGGCGCGCGTCACCCACTCCGTCAGACGATGGGAGAGGATCAGCGCGTCGTCCCCGAGCCCGAGGACGTACGCCCGCGCGGCATCCCGCAGCGCGCCGGCCGGCTCATCCCCGAGCCCGGGGCTGGTGACGGGGGCACCGAGCGGTGCCTCGCTGCCGGGGGCGGCCGTCGCAGGTGCGCGAGCGCCGTCCATGCCGGGGTGGCCGCTCGCAGCGTCCGCGGTCACAGGCGCGCCTCGGCGGGGAGGTCGTAGAAGGTCGGGTGTCGGTAGGCCTTGTCGAGCGCGGGAGCGAAGAAGGGGTCTGCTTCGCCGGGGCTGGAGGCCACGATCGCGACCGTCGGCACGACCCAGATGCTCACGCCCTCGCCGCGGCGCGTGTAGAGGTCTCTCGCCATCCGCAGTGCCATCTCGGCGTCAGCGGCGTGCAGACTGCCAGCGTGCGCATGGGCGAGTCCCCGGCGAGGCCGCACGAAGACCTCCCAGAGCGCCCATGCCTGCCCCGGCGGTCCCTCCCGATGCGTCTCGGCAGCGGTGGAACCGATGGGACCGGGCGGGCGGGGCGGTCCGGTGTCTTCGCCCGCCTCGGAGGCCGGTGCACGGGGCTCGTCCGCCATCGCTCCGCCGCTCAGGCTGCGGCCGTGGCTGTCGCTCCGGGCGTGGCTGTCGCTCCGGGCGTGGCGAGGCCGGCGGGCGTGGCCTCCGCCTCGGGGGAGCCCAGAGGTGCCGTTCCGGCGGCCACGACGGGCGTGGCGTCGGCTCCCGGCTGCCTCGCGGTGCCGAGGCCGGCACCGGAGACGAGGGGATGCTTCCTTGCATAGGCGGTCGCCGCCTCCCGGACCCAGGCACCTTCCGCGAGTGCTGCCCTCCGCCGCTCGAGACGCCGGCGGTTGCAGGGGCCGTTCCCGGCGAGCACGGCCCGGAACTCGGACCAGTCGATCTCCCCGTAGCGCCAGTGGCCCGACTCCTCGTCGAAGCGGAGCTCGGGGTCCGGGAGGCGCAGACCGAGCACCGCTGCCTGGGGCGCGGCCTGGTCGACGAAGCGCTGGCGGAGCTCGTCGTTCGAGAAACGCTTGATGCCCCAGGCCATGGACTGGGCTGAGTGGGACGACTCCGCGTCGGGCGGTCCGAACATCATGAGCGACGGCCACCACCAGCGATCCACGGCATCCTGGGCCATCGCCCGCTGCGCCTCGGTCCCGTGGGCGAGGGCGTAGAGGAGCTCGAAGCCTTGACGTTGGTGAAAGCTCTCCTCCTTGCAGATCCGCACCATGGCCCGCGCATAGGGGCCGTAGGAGCAGCGGCAGAGCGGGATCTGGTTGACGATGGCCGCCCCGTCGACCAGCCAGCCGATCGCGCCGACATCGGCCCAGGTGAGCGTCGGGTAGTTGAAGATCGAGGAGTACTTCTGCCGGCCCGAGAGCAGGAGGGCCTCGAGCTCGTCACGGGCGACGCCGAGCGTCTCGGCTGCGCTGTAGAGGTAGAGGCCGTGGCCGGCCTCGTCCTGGACCTTGGCGAGAAGGATGGCCTTTCGCCGGAGGCTCGGCGCACGGGTCAGCCAGTTCCCCTCCGGCTGCATCCCGATGATCTCGGAGTGCGCGTGTTGGGCAATCTGACGGACCAGCGTCTTCCGGTACTCGTCCGGCATCCAGTCGCGCGGCTCGATGCGCTCGTCCGATGCGACGAGGGCATCGAAGTGTTCCCTCGCCGCGTCCGACGCCGTGGGGGCGCCGGGCAACTCGACTTCGGTGGGTACCGACCGGCCGTCGCGGCCCGAGCGGCTCGTCGGCGCCTCGGTCATCGCTCCTGGCATCGCCAACCTCCCCATCGCGGCTGGGCCCCATCCGAGCTCGGCAGCCCCCCGAGACAGCAGGCTCCTTCAGCTGGCCCTCTCCGACACCGTACCAGCGCGCGATTTCACACTTCTCCTATCTCTGGTAAGGTCAGATGTCGAGGTGCGGTTCGACGGCCTCGCCGGCGAGCGCTCACCGCTGGTCGATGTGATCCGGAGGCAGGCCTGGTGCGTGGCGTGCGCCTGGGGATGCCGGCGGGCCCAAGCCTCGAGCGGCCGGGAGCGGTGCCCGGTCGGCGGAGCACCCTCTCGGGGCTGCGCCGGACTCGGTGGGTGCCGAGCAGTAGGTGAAGGGGTGTAACGGGGAGGGAGCAGCATGCCGCTCTATGCCGAGAACGGGGCCACGGAGGCGGCGCAGGGGTTCCGCGCCGCGAGGAGCGGCTCGGCCGCCGCCGGCACGGGTCCGATCGGTGCCGACCGGGATCTGCCATCGGCGGCCCACGACG
>JAJYGW010000374.1 GCA_021790615.1 Actinomycetes bacterium
TGTCGACCGTCAACGGTGGTGTGACTGGGCTCGTGCGCACGCTCGCGAGCGAGCTCGCTCCACTGCGGGTGAACGCCGTGCATCCAGGCATTGTCGGCGACAGTCCCTACTGGGAGGGAAAGGACAACAGCAACGTCGTCGCCCGAACTCCGCTCGGTCGCCTCGTGACTATGCAGGAGATCGTCGGGGCGGTGGTCTTCCTGCTCGACAACACCGGTGTCAACGGGGTGAACCTGGCCGTCGACGGCGGGTGGCTGCTCAGGTGAGTCGGCGAGCTCACGATCTGGAGGCCCGAGAGCAGATCCGGGGATCGTGAGGCGCTATGTACTACGTGACGAGGGTAGACGACAGTCTCGGGACGACCCCTTCCCAGGCGACCTGACTCGGTCCTTGACCCATTCGGAGGCGGAGATCGGTTCTAGTAGGACTTCGGGAGCCCGAGGGAGTGCTGGGCGACGTAGTTGAGGATCATCTCCCGGCTGACCGGTGCCGTCCGCAGGAGTCGGGCGGTTCCCCACAGGTCGGCGAGGCCGAACTCGGACGCGAGCCCGTTGCCGCCGTGGGTCTGGATGGCCTGGTCGAGTGCCCGGAGGGAGGCCTCGGCAGCCGCGTACTTGGCCATGTTGGCAGCCTCCCCGGCATCCAGTCCCGCGTCATAGGACCAGGCCGCCTTCGAGAGCATGAGCCTCGCAAGCTCGAGCTCGATCTTGGCTACGGCGAGGGGATGGGCGATGCCCTGGTGCGCGCCAATTGGACGGTCCCACACGGTGCGGTGCGTCGCGTAGGCAGACGCCTTCTCGAGGGCGTAGCGGCCGATGCCGCACGAGATGGCGGCTCCCATCAGCCGCTCCGGGTTCAGTCCGGCGAAGACTTGGCGAAGGCCCTCGCCCTCGGTTCCGAGCAGGTCGTCCTCGCCAAGGGTGCAGTCGTCGAGAAAGATTGTGAACTGCTTTTCCGGCGCGGCGATCTCGACTGGGATCTTGCGCGCCTCGAAACCCTTGGCGTCGGTGCCGACGATGAACAGCGAGAGCCTCGCCCGTCGCGTCGCCTCCTCGGTACCGGTGCGGGCCACGACGATGACCGCGTCAGCTTCGTCAACCCCTGAGATGTAGTGCTTGGTGCCATAAAGAGCCCATCTCCCGCCCTCGTGCACGGCGGTGGTGGCGATGCGGTGGGAGTTGGAGCCGGCGTCAGGCTCGGTGATGGCAAAGGCCATCTTCGCCTCCCCCGACGCCATCGGGGGGAGCCACCGCTGCTTTTGCGACGCCGTGCCGAACCGCGCGATGAGTGTGGCGCAGATGGCGGGCGAGACGAGCATCAAGAGCAGGGGGCACCCTGCGGCAGCAACCTCCTCGCAGACGATCGTCAGCTCGGCAACGCCCATGCCGCCGCCACCGTAGGCAGAAGGGAGGTGCACTCCGAGATAGCCGCCGGCTCCCAGCTCCGACCACAGCTCGTCGGGCTTGGCCCCCTGTCTCGTCTTCTCCTGGAAGTACTCGTGGCCGTAGTGGCCGGCAATGCCGGCCACTGCCTCTTTGAGCAGCTCTTGTTCAGGAGTCGGGCTGAAGTCCATGTGGGGCCACACTAGATCCCTGGCCGGACCGAGGAGGGCCAGGCCGGCAGGGCCACCCGAGATGACCGGGCCGAGCCCGGGGACCCCGGGGTGCTATCTAACGGTGGATTCGAGGGGATCTGGAGCGTGCCGAGCGCGGCGCCTGAGCCCCCGCTATGGTCGGAGCTGTCGGACTCTTGGAGGTGGTGACGCGATGACCGTCGATGCCAGGCCGCAGAAACGACCCCTCTCCGCGATAGTGCTGGCCGCCGGCCAGGGAACGAGGATGAGATCGACCACCCCAAAGCCGCTCCACCGCCTCTGCGGGCGCCCGATGATCCTCCATGTCCTTGACGCCCTTGCCGAGCTGCCCATGGACAAAGTCGTGGTCGTCGTGGGCCACCACGCCAACGAAGTCACAAAGACGATCCAGGCGGAAGCGCCGAAGGCCATGAGGCTCGAGTTCGTGGAGCAGCTCGAGGCAAGGGGCACCGGAGATGCGGTGGCCGTCGGGCTCACCGGGTTTGACGAGGCCATCGCCGGGGATCTGGACGAGGGCGATGTCGTCGTTCTGCCCGGCGACACCCCACTCGTGCGCGCCGCGACGCTCGCGCGCCTCGTCTCCGAGCACCGTGCCCGCGACGCAGCCGCCACCATCCTCACGGCCAAGCTCGACGACCCCTTTGGCTACTCGCGCGTGCTGCGCTCGAAGGACGGCCGCGTGTCGCGGATACGAGATGACTCGGAGTGCTCCTCCGACGAGCGCGACGTCGACGAGGTGGCTTCGCAGATCTACTGCTTCCGCCACGGTGTGCTCGCGCCGGCGCTGCGGCGGCTCTCTCCGGACAACCCTCTCGGGGAGTACTTCCTCACCGACTCGATAGAGGTGCTGCACACTGCCGGCTACACCGTCGCCACCGCAGTGGTCGGCGACCCGATGGAAGCCGCCGGGGTCAACGACCGCTCCCAGCTCGCGGCCGCGGAAGGAGAGCTGCGCTCGCGGATCAACGACCGCTGGATGCGCCGGGGCGTCACGATGTGCGACCCCGAGGCGACCTACGTAGAGGTGAACGTGATCCTCGGAACGGACGTGACCCTGTTGCCCGGTGTCGTGCTCGAAGGCCATACCTCGATCGGCGACGGAGCTGTCATCGGGCCCAGCTGCCACCTGATCGACTGCGAGGTGGGCGAGCGTGCCCGGATCACCCACACCGTCGCAGAGCGCGCGTGCATCGGCGAGGGAGCCGCCGTCGGACCGTTCTCGTGTCTCGAGCCCGGGACCCGGTTGGCGCGTGGGGAGCGTGTCGGGGCATTCTTCGGGGCAAGCCCGCCGGCTGGGGGTTAGAGCCGGCAAGATCGACGAGAGGACCGGAAGATGGAGCTAGTGCCGACTCGCCGCCTTGAGCTGGTCACGGGAAGGTCGCATCCCGAGCTTGCCCAGGAGATCGCCCAGTGCCTCGGCGTCTCGCTCGGAGAGACGAACCTGCGGGAGTTCGCCGATAGCGAGATCCACTGCCGGTACGGGAGCTCTATCCGGGGCGTCGATCTCTTCATAGTCCAGACTCATGCCGCGCCGGTGAATGACGCGATCATGGAGCAGCTCATCATGATCGATGCCGCAAAACGAGCCTCGGCGAAGCGCATCACTGTCGTCTGCCCCTACTACGGCTACTCGCGTCAGGACCGCAAGTCCACCGGGCGCGAGCCGATCACCGCGAAGCTCGTCGCCGACCTGTTCTCTGCCGCGGGAGCCGACCGGGTGGTGAGCGTGGATCTGCACTCGGGGCAGATCCAGGGTTTCTTCGATGGCCCTGTCGACCACCTGACGGCCGCTCCGGTGCTCCTCGAGTACCTCCGGCGCGAGCAGCCGGGCGACGTCGTGATCGTAGCCCCTGACGCCGGTCGGGTGAAGGTGGCGGAGAGCTTTGCCCAAAAGCTCGGCGCCGACCTTGCCCTCGTGCACAAGCGCCGCCAGGGTCAGCGGTCCGACCAGGTGGAGGCGCGCGACATAGTCGGTGACGTGGGCGGCCGGTGCTGTGTGGTGATCGACGACATCATCGGTACGGCCGGGACCGTGTGCGCGGCAGCCGAGCGGCTGGCCGACGAGGGTGCGACCGATGTGTGGGCGATGGCGACCCATGCGGTGCTCTCGGGACCCGCGCTGGACCGCCTGAAGGCGGCGCCGATCTCGAGGGTGATCCTTACCAACACTCTCCCGCTCCCGCCGGAGCGGCGGATCGACAAGATCGAGGTGATCTCGGTCGCCAAGATCATCGCCGATGCGATCGACGCCGTGTTCGAGGACACCTCGGTCTCGGAGATCTTCGGCGGGCAGAACCTGCTCTAGACGCGGGCGGGCCTGATCTCGGCCCCGCTTCGGAGGGCCGGACCGGAGGTGGCGACGGATCGCCTAGAATCGCTCCGCCGCAGTCAAGTCGATCCACCGATCGCACGTCTCTTCCTAGGAGCTCTGCTCAATGGCTGACATCACACTCGTCGTTGATCCGGCTCGCCCGACGGGCAGCCGATCGAGCGGGCGCCTGCGCGCGGCCGGGCGCATCCCAGCTGTTGTGTACGGGCACGGGATCGAGCCCATCTCGGTGTCTGTAGACGCGAAGGACCTCCGCCATGCCCTCGGGGGCGAGGCCGGCTCGCGGGCCCTGCTCAACCTTGTCATCGGTGACGGCGAGCACCTTGCGATGGCCCGCCAGCTGCAGCGCCACCCGGTGCGCCACACTGTCATCCACGTCGATTTCCAGGTGGTGCGGCGGGACGAGCTGATCAGTGCCCAGATCCCGATCGTCCTCGTCGGCGACGCGGTTGCCGTCCACCGCAACGACGGCACGGTCGATCAGGAGATGACCGTCCTCACGGTCAAGGCCAAGCCCGCGGACCTGCCCCCGCACGTCGAGCTCGACATATCGAACCTCGAGGTCGGCGACTCGCTGCGGGCGGCCGACATCGCGCTGCCCGCCGGCGTCGAGCTCGATGGGGACGCCGACAGCCCGGTCGTCGTCGCCCACGCCCCGCGGACCGGCCCCGAGGATGTCGCCGCAGCCGGCGAGGGGGCTGAGCCGGCCGCAGCCGCGACCGAGCCGCCGGACGCGAGCTGACGCTCCGCCGCACACCAGCCGAGGACCGAGCGGGATCGGGCGCAGATCTTGTCGCCGTCGGCCTCGGGAACCCCGGGGCGGAGTACGAGGCCTCGCGCCACAACCTTGGAGCCGATGCGATCAAGTGCCTTGCGGCTCGGCACAAAGGATCGCTGCGCACCGAGCGAGGAACCAATGCCGCGACCGCGACCCTGCGTCTCGGGGGCAAGCTCTTTGTCATCGCGATCCCTCAGACGTACATGAACGAATCGGGCATAGCGGTGCGACCGCTCGCGAAGCGGTACCTCCGAGAAGCGCCGGGCGATCATCTGGTGATCGTGCATGACGAGCTCGACCTGCCTCCGGGGACTGTGCGGGTGAAGGCCGGTGGCGGCACCGCCGGCCACAACGGCCTCCGTTCGATCGAAGCTCACCTTCACCGACGGGATTTTCTCCGTGTGCGCATCGGCATCGGGAAACCCTCGTCGCCCTCCCGCGGAGTCGACCACGTCTTGAGGCGCCCTTCCAAGGCGGAGCGGGAGCTGTTGGCCACCTCGGTCGAGCTGGCAGCCGACGCAGTCGAGGCGATCCTTGCCGATGGGGTGGAGGCCGCCATGAACAGGTTCAACGCCAAGTCATGACTGCGCCACAGCTCTCGGCCTTGCCCGGCCTGCTTGCGGGCGAGGCCGCCATCGCCGAGCTGCTGTCGGCCGACGACGCCTCGGTCGTCGTCCCCGAAGGAGCCCGGGCGATCGCCCTTGCGGCCCTTGCCGAGCTGTCGAGCGCGCCTGTGATCCTTGCGGCGACGCCGACCCTGCGTGAGGCAGAGCAGCTGGAGCACGACCTCGCCGCGTTCGTCGGCCGGGAGCGTGTCGAGGTGCTGCCCGCCTGGGAGACCCTTCCCTACGAGCGGGTGTCACCAGCCACCGAGACTATGGGCCGCCGCCTGCGGGCTCTGTGGCGACTTGGCCACCCAGATCGCGCTGCGACCGGAGCGCGGCTTGTCGTCGCACCGATCCGGGCTCTGCTCCAGCAGCTGGGCCCGTTGCTCGCCGACGCCGAGCCCGTCGTCGTCTCCCGGGGCCGCGAGGTAGACGCCGACGGGCTCGTGGCCCGACTCGTCGACGCCGGCTACCGGCGCGAGTACCAGGTGGAGCATCGCGGCGAGCTCGCGGTCCGCGGCGGCATCATCGACGTCTTCCCCTCCACCGGCGATCACGCGGTGCGCATAGACCTGTGGGGCGACGAGGTCGAGCGTCTCAGCATCTTCGACGTCGGTGACCAGCGGTCCATCGCCGACATCGACGGCGCCGAGATCTTCGGCTGCCGAGAGCTCGTGCCCACCGAAGCTGTCCGCCGGCGCGCTCTGGAGCTCTCCGGCAATGCGCCTGTTGCGCGCGACGTCTTCGAGAGGATCGCTGAGGGTGCCCTCTTTGACGGGATGGAGTCATGGTTGCCCTGGCTCACCGAGGGCCAGCATCTTTTCACCGACCTGCTGCCGAGCGACTCCCGGGTCGTGCTCGTCGAGCCCCGCCGTATGCGCGACCGTGCCACCGAGCTGGTCGACGAGGAGACCGCTCTCACGGAGTCGCTCGCGTCCACCTGGGCGACACCTGGGCGCGAGGCCGGAACGGTCGCTCCCGAAGTCGTGGCACGCCTGCACCTCCCCTTCGAGCGGCTGCTGGCGCGCACTGACGCGAAGCTCGCGACGATCCTGCCCACAGCGGACCGCGCGGAGACTACGGTGCTCGTCGCCCGGGGATGGCCGCCGGTGCTCGGCGACGACGCCGGCCTCGCGCGCCGTCTCGGCGAGCTTGCCCGCTCAGGCCATAGGGTCGTCATCTGCGCGGACGGCCGTGCCAGCGCCGATCGGATGGCGAGCGTCCTTCGCGCCCAGGGCCTCGACACCCATCTCCCTGCCGGCCCGCCACCTTCCGGCCCGGACCAGAGCCTGCGGCGCAGCGGCGTCCACATCGTCGTCGCCCCGCTCGATCGTGGCGCCCTGCTGCCAGATTCGCTGCTTGCTCTCGTCTCCGAGCCCGACATCACGGGGCGCCGCCGACCGCACCGGGTCGCGAGGCCAAGGGCTAGAGCGGTGGAGGGTTTCTTCGACGATCTTGCGCCGGGGGCCTATGTCGTCCACCACGTGCACGGCGTCGCTCGCTACGGGGGCCTCGTTCGCCGGGCGATCGGCGGCTCGGAGCGTGACTATCTCCTGCTCGAGTACCGCGGTGGGGACAAGCTGTACGTCCCTTCTGACCAGATCGACTCGATAACTCCCTATGCCGGGGGCGATCATCCCGGGCTCAACCGCCTCGGTGGCTCCGAGTGGCAGAAGCAGAAGGCCCGCGCGCGCGCCGCGGTCCGCGAGGTGGCAAAGGAGCTTGTCGCCCTCTACCGGCGCCGGGCGAGCGAGCCGGGCCACAGCTTTGGCCCCGACACCCCCTGGCAGGCAGAGCTCGAGCAGGCCTTCCCTTATCCCGAGACGGCGGATCAGCTGCGCGCGATCGCCGAGGTGAAGGCCGACATGGAGCTGGCCGCGCCAATGGACCGGCTCGTGTGCGGAGACGTCGGCTTTGGCAAGACCGAGGTCGCGCTGCGGGCGGTGTTCAAGGCGATTCAAGACGGCTACCAGGCAGCCGTGCTCGTGCCGACGACTCTGCTGGCCCAGCAGCACTTCCAGACTTTCTCCGAGCGGTACGCGCAGTTCCCGGTGCGTGTCGAGATGTTGTCGCGTTTTCTGACCGGAGCCGAGGCCCGAAAGGTCGTCGACGGCCTTGGCGACGGCTCGGTCGATCTCGTGGTCGGCACCCATCGCGTGCTTGCCGCCGACGTCTCGTTCAAGAAGCTGGGACTGCTCGTGATCGACGAGGAGCAGCGTTTCGGCGTGAGCCACAAAGAGGCGATAAAGCAGCTCACCGTGGGAGTCGACGTCCTCACCTTGACGGCGAGCCCGATACCTCGCACGCTCGAGCTGAGCCTGACGGGGATCCGTGATCTCTCCCTCATCAACACCCCCCCGGTGGAGCGGCAGCCGATCCTCACCTTTGTCGGCGAGCACGACGACCGCGCGGTCGCGGAGGCGATCCGTCGTGAGCTCCTCCGCGAGGGCCAGGTCTTCTATGTCCACAACCGCGTGCAGGACATAGAGAAGGTCGCCCGCGAGGTCGCCAACCTCGTGCCCGACGCACGGGTCGCGGTGGCTCACGGTCAGATGGACGAGGGCAGCCTCGAGCAGGTGGTGCTCGACTTCTCGGAGGGGCGCTACGACGTTCTCGTCTGCACGACGATCATCGAATCCGGAATCGACATGCCGACTGTCAACACACTCGTGGTCGACCGGGCCGACATGCTCGGGCTCGGCCAGCTTCACCAGCTGCGTGGCCGCGTCGGCCGCAGTGGCCGCCGGGCGTACGCGTACCTGCTCTTCCCTCCCGACCGCGTCATGAGCGAGCAGGCCTACGAGCGCTTGCGCACCATCGGCGAGCACACCGAGCTCGGGTCGGGTTTCAAGATCGCGATGCGAGATCTGGAGATCCGGGGCGCGGGCAACCTGCTCGGCCGCGACCAGTCGGGCCATATAAGCGCAGTCGGCTACGACCTGTACGTTCGCATGGTCTCAGAGGCGGTCGCCGAGCTCAAGGGCGAGCCGATCCAGGTACCTCTCGAGATAACCGTCGACCTGCCGGTGAAGGCATCCATCCCCGACTCCTATATCGCCCGGGAGGATCTTCGCCTCGAGGCCTACCGCAGGCTCGTGGAGGTGAGAGATCCGGCCGGAGTCGAGGACATAGCGGGAGAGTGGGCCGATCGCTACGGTCCGCCGCCTGCCCAGGCCCAGGCGCTGC
>JAJYGW010000290.1:0-3696 GCA_021790615.1 Actinomycetes bacterium
GCATGATCTTCGAAGCGCGCAGCTCCTTGCGTCGGTGGATGATCGTGACCGAGTCGCCGAACTTCGTGAGGAACAGAGCCTCCTCGATCGCCGAGTCCCCACCGCCGATCACCGCGATCCGCTTGCCACGGAAGAAGAACCCGTCGCACGTCGCGCAGGTCGATACCCCGTAGCCGAGGAGCCTGGCCTCGTTCGGCACCCCGAGCATGAGCGAGCGGGCGCCGGTCGCGACGATGAGGGAACGGGTGGTGATGTCCGGCTCAGGAGCCTCGGGGTCTCCCGTCCAGATCCCGATCGGCGTGCGGGCGAGGTCGAGCTTCGTCGCCTTGTTCGTCACGATCTCCGCACCGAAACGCTCCGCCTGCTCCCGCATGCTCATCATGAGCTGTGGGCCCATGATCCCGCCGGGAAAGCCCGGGAAGTTCTCCACCTCGGTGGTGAGCATGAGCTGCCCACCCGGTTGGTCGCTCGTCGAGGACGGCTCACCCTCGATCACGAGAGGGTTGAGATCAGCACGCGCCGTGTAGATCGCGGCCGTGAGCCCCGCTGGACCCGATCCGAGGATCACGACGTTCCTGGTCATCCCTGTTTCCATCTCAGCCTCGCATCTCAGCACCCCCGCTATGAGCGGGAGTGGCGCTTCCGCGAGAGCAACAGTCCGCCGAGCCAGAAGATTCCGGCGACGACGAGATAGCTCGCCCAGACCCGCGTTCGGAACACGGGGACTTCGGTGTCGAGCACCCGGATGGCAAAGATCGCGAACAAGACGGCCATCACGACGCTGACGAAGATGGCGAGCAGCCCGAACAGGAGGTATCGGACTGTTTGGGAGACCGGTCGTACCGTCTTGTCGCGGATGATCGAGACGAGGTCCTCGACCTTGCGGGTCGCCTGCACCGGCCAGTCGCCTCCGATGGTCAGTGGCGCCTGGGCTGAAGCGGCTGACGTGTGAGGTGCCGCCTCGCCTGTGGGAGCACTGGCGGCGCCGTCCGCTGCTTTCCCACCGTTGCCGGCGCCGATCGACGAGGCGCCGAGCTCGCTCCTGCTCACACCTTCGGCCGTATCGGGAGCGCCGTCAGGAGGCATGCGGGCAGGTTAGTGCGAGTGGCTGGTCGTACGACCGCCCGCCGGCGTCATGCGACCTGGTAGCAGACGCCGATGGCGCCGGGGCCCGAGTGCGTGCCGATCACGGGGCCGATGTAGCTGACAAGGATCTTGTCCCGGTCGAAGCCTTCGGCAAGCCGATCGACGAGTACCTCGACGTCGGGCGCTGCTGCGTGTATCACGGCGAGCTGCTCGACGGGGCCTGCCTGCTTCACCTTGTCTGCGAGGTACTCGAGGGAGCGCGTGCGAGTCCGTTGCCGGGACTCCGGCTCGACGACTCCGTCACGGATCTCGATGACCAGCTTGATCGACAGCAGCGATCCGATGAGCGCTTTCGCGCTTCCGACACGCCCTCCCTTGCGGAGGTTGTCGAGCGTGTCGAAGGTCCCGTAGACGTAGGTCTTGGCGAGCACGTGACGGATTGCCGCCTCTACCTGGTCGAGGGTGCTGCCTGCTTCTGCCGCCTCGAGGCCGGTGAGCACCGCCAGCCCCTCCCCCATGGTGACCGAGTGCGAGTCGATGACGACGATGGGCAGCTCGCCGGACATGGCCTCGGCGGCGGCAGCCGCGGCCTGGTACGTGGCCGAGAGCCGCGACGACAACGTGACGCAGACGACGCCGTCCGCGCCGTCGGACCTTGCCGCGGTGAACGCCTCCTGGAACGCGCCAGGCGAGGGCGCGGACGTCTCCGGCAGCACGTCGGTCTCGGCACAGTGCTGCCAAAATTCCTCCGGTGACCAGTCCCGCGTGACGGCGGGGGGCGTGTCCCCGAGCCGTACGTCGAGCTGCACGATGGCCACCCTGCGCGCAGCCATGTCTTTCGGGTCGAGATCGGCTGCGCTGTCGGTGACGAGACGAATGCCTGCCATCACGCTCCCTTTCCGGCGGCGCGCCGCCGCCCGTCCGCAGTCTGCCAGCCAGATGCCGTGCCGGCCAGCACCGCCCCGCCGCCGTAGACGGCGAGACCGACGATCACTCCGACGAAGACCCGCTCGAGAAGGCCGATGCCGCTCGCGGACCCCACCGCGGTCGCAGCCAGCGCGACGCAGATCGCCATGAGGACGGACAGCAACAACGACCGGGCCATGTAACGGCGGACCGGCCGGCCCCCGAGGGATCCGACCTTCCTCCGCACGACCCAGAGAGCGACGAGGGCGGCGACGGAGTACGCGAGCGAGATGGAGACAGCCAAGCCCTGCGGCCCGATCAGCGGCGTGAGCACGAACAACAGCAGCACGTTCAATCCGTTTTCGAGCAGGTAGAGGTAGAAGGCCGAGCGCGTGTTCCGCATCGCCTGGAGAGAGTTGACGGCGAACAGGTAGAGGCAATAGCCCGGCAGGCCCGCCCCGAGGAGGGCGAGAAGCGAGCCGGTGAGATGGACGCCACGGCTGCTCGCGTGGCCGTGAAGCAGCAGGAGCTTCATGATCGGGCCGGCAAGGACCAGGTAGCCCGCCGCGGCCGGCCAGATGCCGGCCATCATCCGCCTCATCCCGAGCCCGAAGTGGTGGGCCATCCCGTCGAGGTCGCGCGTCGTCCACCGTTGCGCGAGCTCGGGGGTCACGGCGCTCATGACGGAGACGGCGATCATGCCGAAAGGCAGCTGGAAGAAGATGAACGCGTACGAGTAGGCGGTCACGGCGCCGCCGCTCGGGTCGATGTGCACGGCGAGCGCGAGCGACACGAACAGCGCGATCTGGTTCGTGATGACAAAGCCGAGCGTCCACCCCGACAACGAAGCGATCTCACGCACCGCCTCGTGCCGCGGCGCCCACAAGAAGCGCAACCGGATGCCGCAGCGGAACGTGCTCGGCACGAGAGCCAAAGCCTGGACCACGACGCCGGCAGTCGTCCCGAAGCCGAGCAGGAGCATCAGGCCGGTGTCGTTCGCGACCGACGAAAGCGTCGGGTGACGTGCCGCGGCAGCGAACTCGAAGAGGATCGCGATGGCGACGAGGTTGTTGAGGACCGGTACGTAAGCCGGGAGGGTGAAGCGCCGGACGGAGTTCAGGATCGCTGTCATGAGGGAGATCGCGCCGTACGCAAGCAGCTGGAGGGCGAACATCCGCAGAAGGTCGGTCGCGACCCGCCGCTCGAGATCGATCTGGTGGTGATGAGTGCCGAGCGAGTAGAGATCGATGATGACGGGGGCGAGCAGCACGAAGAGCACGGTTGCAGCCAGCAGGACCACGGCCGAGAGGGTGACCACCGCCGATACGGAGTCGTCGGCCTCCCCTTCGCGTTGGCGGCTCAGGCGGTCGACGAAGACGGGCACGAAGGTCGCCGACAGGATCCCGCCGAGCACGAGGTCGTGGACGATGTTCGGTGTGTTGTTGGCAAGGTTGAAAGCGTCGGAGAACCGCCCGATCCCGAGCGCGTACGCGGCGACGAGCAACCGGAGGAGCCCGGTCACGCGCGAAACGAGCGTCCCGCCCATCATCACGGCAGTGGCGCGACCAAGCCCGCCGCGCGGGACGCGCGGTGACAGAGGAGCTGCCGCCGGCTCGTCCGGCTCGGCCGCGCCGATCGACTCCACGAGCGGGGACAAGCTTGCCGCCGCCTCGTCCGTGCTCGAGTTGGGCCGGTCCTTTTGCG
>JAJYGW010000290.1:3706-8486 GCA_021790615.1 Actinomycetes bacterium
TTTGCGCCGGCGCGAAGCGCACCGACCCAGGCACCGAGTAGGGGTCGCTCTCGGTGACGGCGGCTCCCCGGCGTGGTTTCCGCGCAGGTGCGGGCGGCTCGGATGGCCTCGGCGGCTCACCTGCCGCCTCGGCCGCACGCTCCTTCTTGGTGTCAGCGCGGGCGAGAGAGTCGACGGAGGAGTGCTCGCGGATCGTGAAGCTCCGGGGCTGTGATCGCGAGCGCGACGAAGATGACCGGCGGCCGGAGCGCCTCATGACGTTGAAGCAGCAGCGGGCGCGCGGCCCCGAGCGTGCCGGCCCCGGCGGCGACGCCAGGCCGACCTCGCCCACCACACGAGGAGAAACGTTCCCGCTGCCGCCGTCAACAACACCGCCACGCCCGATATGGCGGTGGACCGGATGGTCAGCCTGGATGAGTCCAGCACGTAGCCGCTCGGCGTCGTCAGCTGCAGGTAGAGGATGAAGTCACCGGACGCCCGGGTCGACACCCGGACCTCGACGACATGGTTCCCGGGCTGGAGGGCGGCGAGTTGGTAGACGTTGTGGTCGAACGTGAGGTCGGTGCTGGTGCACGACGCTGGGATGGATGTCGGCCGGCAACTCGAGAGCAGCAGGTGGACGTTGAGCGGGGTCCGGGCGCGCGAGTAGACGGAGATCGGCACGCGTGCGCTGAGCGAGGTGATCGTGATGGTGCGCGGCGTGGGGAGCGAGACGGAGCTTGCCTCGTGGGCGAGCCGGGTGGTCGGCGCCCGGAGGTAGGCGAGGCGGGAGGAGGGTGTGAGCCCGAGCGTTTCGCCGAGGAGGACGAGGCGGTCGAGGAGGCCGACGGTCGGCGCGTGCGGCGGCAACAGGCCTGAAAGGGCGCCGATGTCGATCCGTGCACGCGCGATGGGGCCGACCGGCAGGGAGTCGGTGCGCGGGATCGTGCCGGCCGTGACTCCGCGGTAGAGGATCGGCGCCTCGTTGGAACCCGGTGGGACCTGGGCGAAGAACTGCGACAGGCTGACCGATCGCACGACAGGGCTCGAGGAAAGCCCCGACAGCACCGTCGAGAGGAACGCCGAGCTCGGCGCCCATCCGGGCGGCGCGAGCAGCGTGACGCCCCGGTTGCCGGGGGGTTGCTCGACGAAGTACAGCATGGCGAGGTCGGCGAGCAGTTGGTACGCCCGCAGGACCGGGGAGCCTGTTCCGACCAAGTGGCGCTCGAGGAAGTAGTCCGACTCGTCCACCACGATGGGGCTGCCGTGCACCTTGAACGGCGCCCACACCGGATAGTCCCAGATGGAGGGCGAGACCGTCGTAGCGCTGCCGTTCGGAACGAGGAGCTGCGTGACTCCGTACGAGGAGAGGAGGCTGAGCGCACCCGACCCGATGGCCGAGGAGGCGACGAAAGGCCGTGAGGCAACCTGTGCCCCGAGCGACGCCAGGCTGGCTCTCCCCACCCCGACCTCCGTGGCGGCTTCGGTGTCGAGGTGTTGCCTGGCCATGGCCGAGAGGTTGGTCGGCGTGTAGGTGCTCTGCTCGATCTCGAGGTTGGGCCGCCGAGGAAGCTGCCGGATGGCTGCGAGCGCGAGTCGGGCGTTGTCGCGAGCCGTCGTCGCCGACCTCTGGTTCTTCGGCGCCTTGGCCGTCGCGGCGGCCACGAGCCCGTCTGCGAGCTGCGGGTAGAGCGCCATCGAGATGTTCGCACCGGGGTAACGGGCGAGCGCCTGGTTGACCATCTCGAGCTCCGACTCGTCCGCCGGTGAGACCGATGGCACTCCGCTCGGGCGGAGAGAGGCGGACTTCCCGATCTGGAGGACCCAGGAGAAGCGCAACGGCGACGCCGCCCTGTTCGGTGCGACCACGAGATAGGTCATGAACTTGTCGAGCGGTGTGTAGTCCGTGAGGTTCACGAGCGAGACCTGGAGCGGCCACACGCCGGCGCACTGGCTGCCGCACGGCAGGTTCAAGACGGCGCCGTTCGTCGGGGCCGAAAGCGACCTCCCCGGGACGGCGGGAGGGGCAAGTCGGAGCACGATGCGGGCCGTTCCGTCCGGTTGGATCAGCCCCTTCGTCGTGAGAGGCATGACGCCCGGCGACGTCGGGAGCGCGGTGAAGGAGGTCGTGTCGTCGCCGACCGTCTGCTCGAAGTACAGCCGCTCGGTGACCTCGTTGAAGACCGTCAACTGGATGCCGAGCTGCGACTGCGGCAACTGGGACTGCACCGACAGCGCGAGTGTCATGCCACGGGTGTTGGTCACCCACGGCGTCTGGCTCAGGAGCGACACCGACCCCGTGGGCGCGCCAGTAGCGGCGGCGGTGGCCACCGGTGCCGCCGACCAGGCTGTGAGCGCCGACAGCACGATCAGCGCGGACAAGAGCACGGAGGCGGCGGCCGAACGCGTCATGGCAGCTCGTGGGATCACCGGAGCCTACTCAGCGGTACCGTGGCGGTCGTGAGCATCCTGCTCGGCCGGCACGAGGCTTTCGCCAGGCATGACACGGGTCGCCGTCACCCTGAGCGCTCCGCTCGCCTCGATGCCGTCATCTCCGGAGTGGAGTCCTCCGAGGTGGCAGATGCCGTGCGCACTTTCGAGCCGCGCATGGCGACCGAGGAGGAAGTGGAGCGCGTCCACGATTCCGGCTATGTCGAGACCCTGCGCGAGTTCTGCCGCACCGGCGGAGGACACCTCGACCCCGACACTGTGGCGGTGCCGGCCTCCTTCGAGGCTGCCCTTCGCGGCGCCGGAGCCGGGCTCGAGGCCGTCGAACGGCTCCGCCGCGGTGAGGCCGAGGCGGCGTTCCTCGCGGTGCGCCCGCCGGGGCACCACGCGCTCGTGGGAAGGGCGATGGGTTTCTGCCTGTTCAACAACGTGGCGATCACGGCGGCTGCCCTGGCGGCACAAGGCGAGCGTGTGCTCATCGTCGACTGGGACGCGCACCACGGAAACGGGACGCAGGCGATCTTCTGGGAGAGCGCGGACGTCTGCTACGTGTCGATGCACCAGTACCCCTTCTACCCCGGGACCGGCGCCCTCGACGAGATCGGCGACGGTGCCGGCAAGGGCGCGACGGTGAACATCCCCATGCCGGGTGGCACGAGCGGTGAGGTCTACCGGCGGGCGCTCGACGAGGTGGTGACGCCAGTCGCCGAGGCCCACCGCCCGGACTGGGTCCTCATCTCGGCGGGATTCGATGCGCACCGGGCCGACCCTCTCACCGATCTCGGCCTGACGGCGGGAGACTTTGCCGACCTGACGTCTCGCACCGCATGCCTCGCGCCCGCCGGCCGGCGCATCGCGTTCCTCGAGGGGGGCTACGACCTCGAGGCGCTCGAGAAGTCCGTGCGCGCCTGCGTGGCCGCGCTGGCCGGTCAGCTCGTCCGGCCGGAGCCCGTCAGCGAGAGCGGGCCCATCGACGGCCTCGCGAACGATCTCGTCGAAGCTGCGGCCCGGCTCCACGCCGGCTGACCGAGGCAGCGGAGCTGCCGCAGCCAGGGCGCCCTCTCACCCCGCAGTACCCTCCAGTGCCGTGGTTCCCGAGCGGCTGCGACCCGTCCTCGAGCTGACGCGGCCTGTCGCTGAGCGGTTCATGGCCGCCGGCAAGCGGGTCTACCTGGTCGGAGGCACTGTTCGCGATGCCATAGCGGGACGTCCTGGCGGAATCCCCGATGGCCTCGATGTCGACATCGATCTCACGACGGACGCCCTCCCCGACGAGATCGAGGAGCTCATCGGGCCGCTCGCGACGACGACGTGGACGACGGGCAAGCGCTTCGGCACCATCGGGGCGCTCGTCGAGGGGCGTCGCCTGGAGGTCACGACACATCGAGCGGAGGCCTACGACCCGCAGTCGCGAAAGCCTGAGGTCGCATTCGGCGACGACGTCCGGGAAGACCTCGCGCGCCGGGACTTCACGGTCAACGCCATGGCGCTCGAGCTGCCCTCGCTCGAGCTCGTCGACCCCTACGGCGGTACCGACGACCTCGCCGCCAGACGACTGCGTACCCCGCTCGACCCGCGGGCGTCGTTCTCGGACGACCCGTTGCGGATGATGAGGGCGGCACGTTTCTTGGCCGGGTACGACCTGACGGCGGACGACGACCTCGTCGCGGCCGTGGTCGACATGCACGAGCGTCTCGGCATCGTCTCCGCTGAGCGCATCCGGGACGAGCTCGACAAGTTGCTCGTGCTACCCAAGCCGGGTGCCGGGCTCTGGTTCCTCGTGCACACGGGTCTGGCGAGCGAGTTCCTGCCAGAGCTGCCGGCCCTCGAGCTCGAGCAGGACCCGATCCACCGGCACAAGGACGTCCTCGCCCACACGATCGCCGTCGTCGAGAAGGCTTCCCCGGAGAAGGTCCTGCGCTTGGCGGCACTCTTCCACGACATCGGCAAGCCGAAGACGCGGGAGATCGGTCCGCAGGGCGTGAGCTTCCACCATCACGACATCGTCGGTGCTCGCATGACGCGCGAGCGCATGAAGGCGCTCCGGTACTCGAGCGAGGACATCGAGGCGGTGTCCCGTCTCGTCGAGCTGCACCTCCGCTTCCACACCTACAAGATGGGATGGACCGACTCTGCGGTGCGCCGCTACGCCCACGATGCAGGGCCGCTGCTCGACCCGCTCAACGAGTTGACGCGCTCCGACTGCACGACGCACAACGCCGCCCGCGCGCGCGAGCTGTCGGAGCGCATCGACGAGCTCGAGCTGCGCCTCGCCGAGCTACGTGAGAAGGAGGAGCTCGCGGCGATCCGTCCCGAGCTCGACGGCGTCGCCGTCATGCACGAGCTCGGCATC
>JAJYGW010000309.1:0-7387 GCA_021790615.1 Actinomycetes bacterium
CTCATCGCCGCCAAGGCAAGGGGTGAGAAACTGCGCGACGTGCTCTGGGATCCGGGCTACTCAGAGTGTCGACCGGAGACCTGGAGCTACCCGCTCGGGCGGGCGGGGATCAGCTCGACCTTCTCCTTGACGATGGCACAGCGGGGAATCCGCCCGTTCTCCAAGCGTGCCTTCGTCCTCGACGGACAGCTCTTCTCCGACCTGCTCCCCGCCGAGCTTCGAGACCTTCCGATGCCGCCGGTCAACCTGCCCGACCAGGCGAAGGCACCCGTGTACGAGAAGCACTTCAACGAGCGGGCCCGCTGGCGGCTCGTGCGTCACTCGGCTCCGGACCGAAACGGGGTCTCGAGGTGGCGCTGTCCGTTCTGCGCGGGCCTGCTCAAGTCCCGCAGCTTCCCGTCGACGATGAGACGAGGCCCCGGGGTGAAGATCGCCTTCCTCCCCCCGACCGTGACCACGTGTTGCGACGGCACGGTCTCTGCCCCGCCGGCAGACATCCCGCTCAGCCAGCTCATCCCCTTCGGGACGACGGCCTGGAGGATCTCGATGAACCGCCGCAACGCCGTCGAGTCGGTCAACGCGGCGTTGAACGGCGGCTACCTCCACCTCGTCCGTGGCTTCTTCAGGGTCTTTGGGCTCACGAAGCTCCGCGTGCTGCTCGGCTTCAGCCTTGTGGCGGTCAACTTCGACCGCATCCGCAGCTTCGAGGCCAAGAAGGCCGAGCTCGAGAACAAGGATCTGCCACGGCGGCGCCGGCGGCGCCGCCCGGGATCCTGGCAGGAGCTCCTCGGCGACCTCGACAACCGAGCTGTTCAGCTCTTCGCGGGGGCCGTCGGACCACCCGGCTGAGCGCTTCCTGTCGGTCTCAGCCTCCCTGACCCGGGAGGTTTCGCCGCGTCCGGAGTCGACCGCGAAGAGCCGGATACCCGCGGCTGTGCCTACGAGAGCGGTCATCAGGACCGAGGCAGGCCTTCATCGGTCACACTTCGAGGCGCCAGCCCGCTCGCAGGGTCGTTTTGAGATGTCTCAGCGCCTCAAATTGAGATCATCCCCTCGAGGCGGCGAGCGGAATCGAACCGCTGTAGAGGGCTTTGCAGGCCCTTGCCTGAACCACTCGGCCACGCCGCCAGCGTCCGCCAACCTTAGCTGCCCGTCCCACCTATCGATCGCAGCCCGGAGCGGGTGGACGGGAGCGTCATGCTCCCATCGCGTGGAAGCCGCCGTCGACGTGCACGATCTCGCCGGTGGTCTTCGAGAACCAGTCCGACAACAAGGCGACGACCGCCTTCGAGACAGCGGAGGAGTCCCGGACGTCCCATCCGAGTGGGGAGCGTGCGTCCCAGACGTCCTCGAACTTGGCGAAGTCGGGGATGGACTTGGCCGCCATGGTGCGGATGGGGCCGGCGGCGACGAGGTTCACCCGTGTCCCTTGAGGCCCGAGGTCGCGAGCGAGGTAGCGGGCGAGCGACTCGAGGGCTGCCTTTGCCACTCCCATCCAGTTGTAGCCGGGCCAGGCGACGGTCGCGTCGAGGTCGAGGCCCACGATGGATCCGCCGCCGGCTGCCTCGAGGAGGGGAGCGAAGGCGGTGGCGAGCAGCTTCAGCGAGTAGGTGGAGATCTCGAGGGCCACCGCCACGTCCTTCCACTCAGCCCTCGACAGATCGCCGCCGAGGCAGCTCTCGGGGGCGAAGCCGACGGAGTGGACGACACCGTCGAGGCGTCCGAACCTGGCGGCGACCTCTTCTGCCGCCGATTCGGCTTGTAGTGGCACTGTGACGTCGAGCTCGAGGACCTCCGGCTCGGGGGTGAGCCGCTTGGCGACACGCCTGGTGAGCGACAGCGCCCGGCTGGCTCCGGTCAGCACGATCTCGGCGCCTTCCTGCTGTGCCAGCTGAGCGACGCCGAAGGCGAGCGACTCTTCGGTGAGCACACCGGTCACGAGGATCTTCTTGCCTTCGAGCACTCCCATGGCCGGCAGGCTAGCCGTGGGCTCTCACCAGGCCCTGCGACTCTCCTCGACCCCGCCAGAGCCTGCATGGCGTAGCCGACGGTAGAGCCTCGCCGTCTCGGGATGCACGACCTCGAGCGGCTCGCCGTCCCACTCGAGCACCCGAGCGAGGGCGCGCAGCGCGCTCTCGATGCCACCGCGGTTTCCTGCGGCATGGCTGGCCAGCATGAGGATGCGATAGAGGCGCTCGTCCCAAGGGGCTGCCACAAGGGCGCGGCGCGCGGCCCACTCGGCGCGTGCTGCACGGCCGCGATCCAACTCGCGGAGGCCGAGCCGGCATGCGGCGTCGACCACGCGTGCCTCGACGGTGGAAGCGAGTCCCTCGAGCAGGACCCATCCGCCCTCGGAGAGTCCCTCGAAGGGCCGGCCGCGTACGAGGCTGAGCGCGGCGGCGAGGTCGTCGTCCTCGCAACTCTCGTCTGTGAGGCGCTCGAAACGGGACCAGTCCGTCGTCACGTCACTGCCGAGAAGGTGTCGCCCGGAGACCCGCCGAAGCCTCGGGAGGCCGAGGGATGTCTCGCCGAGGGCGCGACGCGCTTCGGAGAGGCGGTTGGCGAGTGTCTGGGCAGGGACTCGACGGTCAGGCCAGACGGCAGAGGAGATCGACTCGCCCGAGCAGCCGTCCGGGTGCATCGCGAGGTAGACGACGAGTTCGGTCACGCGGGGACGCCGCTCGAACGACGTGGACGAGCCTTGTACGTCCACGGGTCCGAGGACACGCACCACGACACCGCCGTCCAGCGAGGGGTCCGCCGGCCGGTGGGCGGTGCTCGGGACCCGAAGATCCCAGCGGGAGTCATCGACGGGGACGGGCAGGCCAGTCGAGGCGGGTTCCATGCGAGCGCTGGCGCGCGTGAACGCGACCGCCCGCGGCCCGCTGCGCGGGTGGGCACTCCCCGAGCCGGCGGTCTCGGTGGGCGGGGCGATGAGGGAGTTACCTGATCCGCGCCGGACCAGGAGTGCCTGGGCCTCCCGGTGCGACGACAGCTGCCACACCGCCCTCACTGTCTGGAGGCCCGGGTCGCAGCAGACGATGCCGGTCTCGGGCATCGCGTGGACGAGCTCGACAAGGGCTCGCAGGGCGTCTGCCCCCTTGCGAGCTCGGGCCGTGCCCGGGCCGACGACGACGCAACGGGCGCGGCGGCTCTGCGCCAGCTCGGGTCGGGCGGCGCTCAGGTAGTCGAGGGCCTCGCTCGCGTCCCTCAGGCAGACGACCTCCTCAAGCCCGGCGATCTCGGCTCCGAACCCCGTCACGACGAGCTCGTCGAGGTCGCACCAGCGCCTTGTGGCAAGCTCGACCACGACGTCGGACAGCGTCGCACCCACCGCGACGGGAGGGCCGTCGAGGGCGACAGAGCCGCAGCCGAGAACGTCGACGAGTGCACGAGACCCCTCATGGCTCCAGGCGCTCACGAGTGCCGCCCGCCGGCTCGCAGTGACGACCGACGGGGTGCTCGGCAGCTCGGCAAGCATGCCGGAGCTGCGCTCGAGGATCCAGACACCTTCCGGGCCGGCGGCAAAGGGCCGGGTCGGAGCCGATGGCGCCACGAGGGCGATCTCGATGAGCCTCGGTCGGAGCGTCACGGCGGCGACCCGCGCCATGGGCGCGGCCTCCGAGACGAGTCCGAGCACCGCCCGGGACCACTCAGGGTCCTCCAGGTGGACGGGCGGCATGACGAAGGGCCGAATCCCTTCGCTGGAGGCGGGGCTCGGACCGGTGCGGTCGGCCCCCTCCTTCCGTCTGTCGACGATCTCCGTCCTAGCCGCAGCCCAGCGCCTGCGGGCGGCGAGGAGGGCGGCGGTGGCGAGCACGCTCGGCCTGTGGGCCGCGCCCGGCGTGGGCTCGCTTGGTGCTCGCTCGTCTGGCATCTCGGCTCGTTCTCTGTCCGCTAGGACACTCGTGGGCGGTCGTGACCTTCGTCGGGAGATGCCGTCACCGTCCGATGCTGCCCCGCCGAGAGTCGCCGCGGTCATTGTGGCATGCAGCCGCTCCCGCCGCCCGTGTCTCGAAGCGCTCACCGCCCGCTCGAGCAGGGCGCCGAGCGCGACGAGGCACGACAGCCAGGCCGACGAGCCGACGAGGCCTCGCAGCCGCACGTCGGAGAGGTGGACGTCCGGCCGCCGAAGGAGAGCGGAGAGGGTGGAGATGCAGGCCTCGAGTGGCGCGACGAACCACAGCAGCGAGAACACTGCGAGGACGAGGCAGCCCGCCGCCAGCGAGATCCGGATAGGTGACACCGGCGCCGCCACGGGCGGTGTCAGCCATCGACGGCCTCTGCCGAGGCACTCGCCCCGACCGAGACCGAGGGGATCCCGACCAGTGCGAGCAGGGGTGTCGGCACGTGGAAGGGCGACAGCCGCACCGTCACGACTCGCCCTGCGACGGTCGCCGTACCTCGGCGGCCGTCGGCGGCGAGCGCTTGTTCTGCCGCGCGTGCCGGAGCTGGTCCCGGGTCGAGGATGTCGCCCAGATGGGCCGCGGCGGGAGACAGCACCGCCGCGCCGGCCCGCGCCGCCTGCTCGGCGTCGGCCATGGCGCGCTCACGTGCCGCCATCACCTGGCCGCCCTCGGTGACGAGGCCCAACACGGACATGAGGGTGGCCATGAGCAGAACCGTGAAGGCGGTCACCGAGCCGGTGGCGTCCTGCCGGCTCACGGTCCCACCACCCTGTAGGGCTCGACGGTGGCCCGCCCGCTGGCGGAGAGCCAGATGTTGGAGGCGCCCGGCCCGAAGGCGAAGCCACCGAGGTGCAACAGGCAGGAGACCGTGACGCCGACCGCGCCACCGGGGCGAAAGTCGCCGACGGCGGTGTTCACCCTGAAAAGCGAGCACGGCAACGACTGACCGCGGGCGTCGGAGGCGGCGGTTCCGGCCGCCCAGGAGACGGCTGCCGCCGGGGAGGGGGCAGCCGAGGCAGCTTCGAGCGCCACCGGGGCGGCGTCGTCGAGCTCGAGGCGGGTCGTCACCACCTGAGCGCCGATCGAGAAGGCGGCGATGACGGCCATGAACACGGGAGTCATGAAGATGAGCTCCGTCGCCGCCGAGCCCCGCTCATCAGCCGGCCGGCTTCTGCGCCGGAGCGCTCGGAGGGCGCTCATGCCGGACGGAACTCCTGGGGCGGCCCGGCGCTGACAGCGCGCACCGAGAGGTGGAGACCCGGGAGCAGCTCGGGAACGCCTCCTCGCACCGTCACCTCGGCCCGGCCGTGCGTCTCGGTGACGGTGACCACCGGGTCGACGAGCAGCCCGGAGGCGATCGCTCGAACGTCGCCTCGGGCGAGCGCGGCGGCAGCACCCGAGGTGCCGAGGGCCGATCGTGCCGCCGCGCCGGCTTCCTCTGCCGCCAGGGCGGCCGCGTGGCTCGCCAGCCCGTAGAGGGCGAGCTGGAGACCGGCGACGAGCAGGAGCATGAGAGCGGGCAGGACGAGGAGCGCCTCGGCCGTGGCGGATCCGCGCTCGTCCTCCCGCTGGCGGCGTGGCTGCCGTCGACGAGAGGACGAGCGGCGGGCCGCCCTAGTGAGCGGCACCGGAGATCGTCTTCGCGATGCTCGTCGCATCCCCTGTGACAGCCCTGGTGATGAGGGCGCCGACGGTGATGGCCAGCACGACGAAGACGCCGACGATCACGATCTTCTCGGCGACGTCGCCGCGGTCAGGATCGAGGCGTGCGGCGGCGATCCGGCCTGCCAGGGTCTCGCAGAGAACACGGAGAACGGACAGCTCGAGCATGGTGGGCTCCTTTGACGAGGTGGTCGGGCGGCGTGAGCCGCGAGTCCCGCCGGCGTGTCACCGCTCAGAGGAGGTGAGCAAGACGCGCGCCGGCGGGGAACATGAGGAAGACGACGAAGGCCAGCATCAAGATGATGGACGGCAAGAAGAGCCGCTCTGTCGTGGCGTTGGCCCGGGCTTGCGCAGCCGCGATCTCACGCTGGCGCAGCGAGGCGGACTTGGCGGAGAGGGTTGTGCGGACCCTCGCCCCTTCGGTGCCCGCCAGGGTGAGGGTGGATGACAGCTCGCTCAGTGCCGGGATGCCGACTCGGGCTCCGAGACGCCCGAGCGAGTCCCACGGTGTCACCCCCGCGATCTGGGCCTGCTCGAGAGCGAGCCGGAGCCGCAGGAAGCAAGGATCAGCGCAGGCATGCGCGCTCGCCATGAGCGCGCCCTCGACGCCCATACCCCCCGCCTGCGCCATCACGACGAGCTCGAGGAACGAGCCGAGCGCACGGACGAAGCGGGAGCGCTCCCGTTCGGCCTTGCGGCGAAGGTCTGACGTCGGCAGCAGGGCACCGAGCACCAGCCCGGCGATGGCCGTCCCGAGCGAGGTGATCGGCGGCGGGGTGATGGCGACGAGGCCGAGCAGCAAGGGTAGGAGGCCACCCGTGACAGCGAGGCCCAGCGAGGCGAGCCCGATCGCCGTCAGCTGCTCGGTCATGCTGCGCTCGAGCAGTGCCAGGTCCTCGGTGCGGACGAGCGGTACCCCGACGCGGGAGGCGGACGTCGAGATGGCGAGGCCGACCCGGGTGAGAGTGGGCGTCGTGCCTGGCGACGGCGGCCGAGGGGTTCCGCCGGTGGCCTCGAGGCGGCTGACCGCCTCGGCGAGGCTCTCGCCGCTCCTCATCGCGCCGGCGAGGACGGCAACGAGACCGCAGCCCACCGCCGCGCCGAGGAGAATGAACGTGGTCACGGGTGCTCCCCGGCCTCGAGCAGGAGCCGGGGCTGTGGTTCCGGCCTCACCATGGCCGACATGAGCCACAGGCCGAGACCGAACAGCAGGCCCACGACGGCGAGCACCAGCTGACCCGTAGCCGATCGGTACGGTGCGAGGTAGCTGTGAGCGAACAGGGCCATGAAGGCGAACAGCGCGAGCGAGAAGCCGCTGATCATGCGCACGGCGGCTCGGGAGGAGGCGCGCGAGGCCTCCACGGCGAGGCGCATCCCGACCTCCTCCCGGATGGAGGCTGCGAGAGCGCCGAGCAGGTCACCGAGGCGCTGGGCGCGCTCGCGGGAGGCCATGACGAGGGCGATCACGACCATGTCGGCGGCCGGATCGGCAAGCTCGGCGCCGAGCTCCCGGAGGCAGCTCTCGAGCGGCACGCCGGCGCTCAGCTTCGCCGCCATGGAGCCGACGGCACCGCTCAGCGTGCCCGGAGCGGTCGCGGCCGTCGTGACCAGCGCCTGGGTCAGCCCGGAGGCACCGGCCAGAGTGTCGCGCAGCATCTCGGTCCAGGTGGCCACGGCCTCGAGGCGCTCGATGGTCGGCCGGCCGCTCCCCTGGCGTAGGCCGCGGGTGCCGAGGACGGCCGCAGCGGCCAGGGGGGCGGCGATCGGCCATCGCGTGATGATCACGGCCACACCGGCGGCGGAGAGCGCGAGCAGCA
>JAJYGW010000309.1:7397-8380 GCA_021790615.1 Actinomycetes bacterium
CCATACAGTGCTGCCTCAGGGCCATATGGCGGAGGCGGGCGTGAGTAGCACTTCGCCACGCGAGCGGCAACATCAGCGTCGCGACTTCGGGAGCCGGTACGTGGCTTGCTCTCGCAGTCTGCTCCGCCGGAGCCCGCGCAGGGTCGTGAGGACCCCGCAGCCGGCCGTTCCGCCGACGAGCGCGAACAGGAGCGTCACCACGGCCGCGCCCGGCCGAGGGGCTGATAGCCCGCCTCGACCAGTGCCCGGAGCGAGGCCTCACTCAGCGGCGCACCCGGCACGGCGGAGCCTCCGGGTCCGGGCCGCCAGATCTCATTGGAGATGACGAGCGCTCCCTCGGCGTCGACCACCTCTCGCACGGACGCGACGTGGCGGCGCATGCCTGCTGCTGCCGGGACGACGTCGAGGTGGACGACGTAGTGGATCGCCCCGGCGATGAGCAGGTTGGTCGCCTCGAGCGGGAGGCGCTCGGGCGACTGGACCGCATAGGCGGCGATCCGGCGGAAGACGCCGGCGGAGGAGTCGGCGTGGATCGTGCCCATGGACCCGGAACGTCCCTGGCTCATGGCGTTCAGCATGGGGATGATCTCGTCGCCGAGCACCTCTCCGACGACGACCCGCGACGCGTTCATGCGAAGTGACCGGCGCACGAGCTGTGCCATCGTGACAGCGCCCTCCCCTTCGGTGTTGGCCAGCCTGGCCTCCATCGCGACGCAATCGGGATGACGATCGTCCTGGCGATCGAGGCCGAGCTCGAGCGACTGCTCGATCGTGACGATCCGCTCCCCAGGCGGGATCTCCGCCGCCAGTGCACGAAGAAGGGTGGTCTTGCCGGAGTTCATCGCGCCGGAGACGAGCACGTTGCGCTTGGCCTGCACGGCGGCGGAGAGGAACGCTGCCAGCCCCTCGTCGAGCGCCCCGAGCGAGACGAGGGCGCCGAGGTCGAGGTCGGCCAGGCGGTGGCGTCGGATGTCGATCACCGG
>JAJYGW010000047.1 GCA_021790615.1 Actinomycetes bacterium
GATCGCCTCGACCGGCAGCGCCGAAGCGCTCGCTCCGTCCCCGTCCATCCGCCACCTCCGATCGGGCAGCCGGGCGCGTCCGCTCAGACCCGGCGAACCGCCAAGATCGCCACGTCGTCCACGAGGGGCTCCGCTGCGAAGTCCTGGGCTGCGGCGAGCAACCCCTTGCAGAGCGTAGCGACGTCCTGGTTGGGGTCCCTCCGCAGGTAGCCCGCCACCCGCTCCTCGCCGAACAGCGCCTCGCCGGCCCGTGCCTCGGCGAGGCCGTCGGTGTAGAGCAGGAGCACGTCGCCGGTCTCGAGGGACAGCTCGCGGGAGAAGTAGCTGGCCTTGGGATCGAGCGCGAGGAGTGGCCCGGTCGAGCGGAGGGGCTGGACCGACCCCCCGTGCCACAGCCACGCAGGGGGATGGCCCGCGGAGGTGAAACGCAGCGTCTTCGCTCCCGTGTCGAAGACCACCGCGCACAGCGACACCAGCTCCTCCGGCCTGCCCTGCGCGGAGATGGAGGCGTTCAGCTCCTCGAGCGCCTGCGCGGGGTCCCGGTACTGGCGGAGGAACACCCGCAGCAGGTACTTCACCTGGAACGCCGTGATCGAGGGCTCGATTCCGTGGCCGGTCACGTCCCCGATGACGGCGGCGAGCCGTCCCGGCCCGGTCGGGACGAGGTCGTAGAAGTCGCCGGCCATCGCCCCCGACCCAGGCTGGTAGACCTGGCCGACCTGGAACCCGTCCATCTCGGGGAGGTCCCCCGGCGCGAGGCGGGCGGCCCAGCGCATGGGGGCGAGCTCCTCCTGCGCGAGCACCTCCTCGGCCCGGCGCTCGAGCAGCGAGCGCTCCTCGGCGAGCCGGCCGGCGTCGACGAAGCGCCGCCCGTAGCGCAGCGTCAAGAAGACCGGCACGATCGCGAGGACGAAGGGGACCGCCAGGTACTGCGTCCCGAGGAGGACCGTGCCGAGGGTCGCGAGCGCGAGCAGGCAGTAGAGCAGGAAGGTGTGGAAGTCCTTGTTGCGCGTGGCCTCGGCGAGCGCGACCGAGTCCTCGCTCACACGCGAGAGGTCGGCCTCACGCCGCAGCCGGGCGACAGCCCGCTCGAGGCGGCGGAACGACCGGTACCAGAGCACGGCGGCCGCCACGAAGCCCACGGCGAGGGCGAGCAACGCGAAGCGCTCCAGCGTGACGGTGACCGAGACGTCGCCGAGCGGTCCGGCCCCGAACACGCCAACCAGCGCGTGGGTCCGCCCCGCCACGAGCCCATGGCCGAGTCCGGAGCGCCCGGGCGCAGCGGGTGCGAGAGCGGCCAGCCCGACGAGCTGCCTGGCGCCTCCCGGGCCGATCATCGGCGGCCCCGCTTCGCGCCGTCGTCACGGCGCCGGACACGCAGCTCGATCGGGGTCGGACCGAGCGCGAAGTGCTCGCGGATGCTGCGCTCCAGGTAGCGGAGCCAGGTCGGCGCGAGCGTCCGGGTGGCGAAGAGCGTGATCGTGGGTGGCTCGACGCCTCCCTGCGTGGCGTAGAGGACCCGCCCGTCCGGGGCCGGGTGGCGACGCTGGGCGGCCTGGACCACCTGGTTGAGCTCGCGGGTCGGAACCCGGCGTGCGTAGGCGGAGAGCGAGCTCGAGATCGCCGGGAGCAGGCGGTGGACCCCGAGGCCGGTGAGCGCGCTCGTCGGGAGCAGCGGCGCGTAGGAGAGGAACCCGAGCCGGTCCGCGACGTCGCGGCGGACGTCGCTTCGCTCTTCGGTGCTGAGCAGGTCCCACTTGTTCGCCACGATGACCACGGGACACCCGGCGGCGTCGACGCGTTCCGCGAGCCGTTGGTCCTGGTGGGTCACACCCTCGCTCGCGTCGAGCACGAGCAGCGCCACGTCGGCGCGGTCGATCGCCTGGAGCGCCCGAACGAGGGAGTAGTACTCGACGCCGTCGCCGATGCGGGCCTTGCGGCGCAGCCCCGCCGTGTCCACGAAGCGAATGGACCCGGCCGAGGTCTCGACGAGGGTGTCCACCGCGTCCGTCGTCGTGCCCGGGAGGTCGTGGGTGACCGAGCGCTCCTCGCCGACCAGCCGGTTGAACAGCGTCGACTTGCCGACGTTCGGCCGACCTACCACGGCGATAGAGGGCACCTTGGCGACCCGGGCTGCCTCTGCCTGGTCCGCCGACGCGTCGTCTGCCGACGCCTGATCCACTGGCGCATGGTCGGCCGCCGGCGCATGGTCGGCTGCCTGCACAGGGCCGGCCGCCGCTGGGCCAGCCGCTGCCGGCTCGGGGGCCCTCGCACCCGCGGTCTGATCCTCGGCCGGCGACGAGCCCGCCCCAGCCGTCGGCCCCGGCTCGGACGTCGACGACGCGGCAGCTGCCCGCCCCGGCTCGGACGGCGAGCCAGTGGCGCCAACCCGCTCCAGGCGACGCACGACCTCGTCGAGGAGGTCCCCACTCCCCCGTCCGTGGAGCGCGGAGACCATCCAGGGCTCGCCGAGGCCGAGCCGCACCAGCTCCCAGGCGTCCGGCTCCCTCGAGGCAGCGTCCACCTTGTTCGCGACGACGAGCACCGGCCAGCCCCGGCGGCGAACCAGCTCGGCGACGGCAAGATCCTCTTCCGTGATCCCGACCGTCGCGTCCAGGACGAGGAGCAACAGCTCGGCGGACTCCGCTCCCGCTGCGGCCTGTGCGGCGACCTGGCGATCGAGGAGGGATCCCGCCTCGACGTAGCCGCCGGTGTCGACGAGCTCGAAGTCGACGCCGTTCCAGTGGGCCGCCATCACGTTCCGGTCGCGGGTCACGCCGGGAGTCCCCTCGACGATCGCGGCGCGTCTCCCCACGATGCGATTGACGAGCGAGGACTTCCCGACGTTCGGCCGCCCGATCACGGCGACCCGGGGGAGGCGCGGCGCTGCCACCCGCGAGGTCATGCCCTCGCCTCCAGGGCGCGCCGCAGCGACCAGCCGTCGCTCGCCACGACCTCGACCGGGCGCGGGAGGTCCTCGAGGGTGCGGCCGTCGAGGAAGCGCCCCTCCGAGAGGCACGCGTCCGGGAGCAGGTAGCGGTGTCCCTCCGGCTCTGCTGCGAGCGTTCGGGCGAGGTCCTCGCCGACGAGGAGCCCCGCGACCCCGATGTTCCCACCGAAGAAGCGGTTCTCGACTGGGATCAACCGGACGTCTGCCCGGCCGAGGCCGGCGACGAGTGGCTCGAGCACCCGCGCACCGTAGCGCCCCGTGAGGACACCGACCGGTCGGCGGGTCCGGCGGGTGGGGGGCGCGAGCGTGACGAGCGTCCTCGCCGCCCGGTAGCCGGCCGCGGGGGCGCCGTCGACGGCGGCGAAGAACCCCGGACGAACGCCGTGCGCGAGGCGTTCGTCGCCGGCGAACGCTCCGGTGAAGGCCGCAGCCATCCCGATCCCGTTCTCGTGCTGGGGGAAGCCGTCGTAGGCGGACGCTGGAGGGAAGGGTCTGCCCGCCAGCAGGTAGTACTCGTCGGCGGCGTACACGAGCCGCCTCCCGAGCACCTCCGCGAAGAGCCCCTGGTAGCGCTCGACGAGGTCGACCACCGCCGCCGCCTCGTCGGTGGTGTGGGCCCGCATCGCGGCCTCGGTCGTGAAGTCGCTCACCCCGAGGGGCACGACCCCCGCCGTTGCGAGCGCAGGATAGGACTCGAGGATCCCGGTGAGCGTCGCCTCGAGCACCTCCCCGTCGTTCACCCCGGGGCAGACCACGACCTGACCGTGGACCTCGATCCCCGCATCGAGGAGGGCGGACAGCCAGCGGAGGCTGGTGGCGCCCCGCCGGTTTCGCAGGAGCGACGAGCGCACGTCCGGGTCGGTCGCGTGGATCGACACGAACAGCGGGGAGAGCCGTTCGCTCACGACCCGCTCGAAGTCGAGCTCCGTGAAGCGCGTGAGGGTGGTGAAGTTCCCGTAGAGGAAGCTCAGCCGGTAGTCGTCGTCCTTGGTGTAGAGGCTGCGGCGCATGCCCTTCGGGAGCTGGTAGATGAAGCAGAACTGGCAGTGGTTGTCACAGGTCCGCACCCGGTCGAACACGGCGGAGGAGACCTCGATGCCGAGCGGCTCCCCGGCCTCCTTCCGGACCACGACCTGGCGTCGCTCGTGCCCACTGCGCAGGTCGAGCACCACGTCCGCCTCGTCCACCGCCAGGCGGTACTCGATGACGTCCCGGGGTGGGGTGCCGTTCACTGCGAGCAGCTCGTCGCCCACTACGAGCCCGGCGCGGGCGGCCGGCGAGCCGGGGGCGAGCGCGGCAACTCTCGGGGGGCTCACTCACCCAGGATACGCCCCGGCCCGGAGGGGGCGGTCCCCGCCGGCTACGTCGGGGCGCTCGGGGGCGCGGACCCCGGGTTCGGAGAACCCCCCGCTACGCTGGGAGCATGGCGGTCAACCGGGTGCTGCTCGCGGAGCCGCGCGGGTTCTGCGCCGGCGTCCAGATGGCGATCAAGGGTCTGACCTGGATGGTCAGGGTCTTCGAGCCGCCGGTCTACTGCTACCACGAGATCGTCCACAACAAGGTCGTGGTGGAACGCTTCCGGGCGCTCGGGGTGGTCTTCGTGGAACGGGTGGAGGAGGTCCCGCCCGGTGCGCCGCTGATGCTCTCCGCTCACGGCACGGCCCCCGAGGTGGTGGCCGCGGCACGGGAGCGGGGCTGCGTCGTCGTCAACGCCGTCTGCCCCCTCGTCACGAAGGTCCACCAGGAGGTGAAGGTCCGGGCCAAGCGAGGCTTCTCGATCGTCTACGTGGGCCACGCCGGCCACGACGAGGCCCTCGGCACCACCGCGGTCGCTCCCGACGCCGTCCACCTGGTCGAGGACGAGGCCGACGTCGCCGCGCTGCCCGACCTCCCCGGACCCGTCGCCCTCATCGCCCAGACGACGCTCAGCGTCGACGAGTGGTCGGGCGTGCGAGAGGCGGTGCTCCAGCGCTTCCCGGAGGTCTGGATGCCCGGGCGGAGCGACCTCTGCTTCGCCACGACCAACCGTCAGACGGCCCTCAAGGCCGTCGCGGCGGCGGCCGACACCGTCGTCGTGATCGGCTCGGACAACTCCTCGAACACCGTCGCCCTCGCCAAGGTCGCCGAGCGAGCCGGGGCCGGGAGGGTCATCCGGGTCAACACCGCCGACGAGCTGCCCGAGGATCTCGCCGGGACGGTCGCGTTGACCGCCGGTGCGTCTGCACCGGAAGAGCTCGTCGCAGAGGTGGTGGCGCGCCTCGACCCGACGGATGGGGTGGAGGAGGTCCACGTCGTCGAGGAGGAGGAGTACTTCCCGCCACCGCCCGAGCTCCGGGCGCTGCTTCGCGCCGTGGCAACGGCTGCGGGCACCTTCTTCGGGACCGCGCCCACTGCGGCGCACCCCGCGAACGACGACCGCGACCTCGAGGCGGCAACGGTCCTCGGCGAGCTCGTCGGCCAGCGCGCCACCGGCTAGCGCCCCGTGCCCGGGGGGGAAGGGCTCGCACTCGCCGCCGGCCTCGCGCGTCCCTCCTCCCCCACACTCGCCGTCGCGGCGCTCGTCCTGCTCGCGGCGGCCCTGCATGCCGGGTGGAACGCGCTCGCCAAGGCGATCGGGGACACCCTGGTGGCGTTCTGGCTCATCAACGCGACCGTTGCCGCCACCGGCGCAGTGCTCGTGGCGCTCCTCGGGCTCCCGCCCGGCGCAGCGCTGCCCTTCCTCGCAGGGTCTCTGCTCATCCACGTCGGCTACAACCTCGCCCTCCTCAACGCCTATCGCGTCGCGGACCTGAGCCAGGCCTACCCGCTCGCCCGGGGCGCCGCCCCCCTGCTCGTGGCCGTCGTCGCCACCATCACCATCGGCGAGCGGCTCGGGGTGGCACAGGTGCTCGGACTCGTCGCCGTGGCGGGCGGGCTCGCGAGCCTCGGCTGGCCCACTCGGGGAGCATGGCGCGCCGAACGCCGCGGGATCGGCCTCGCCCTCCTCACCGGGCTTGCGATCGCCGGGTACTCGATCACCGACGGGCTCGGCGTCCGCCACGACCCCTCGGCGCTCGGCTACGCCGGCGCGCTGTTCCTCCTGGAGGGCGGGGTCCTCACGATCGTGCTGCCGCTGCGACGCGGCCTCCTCGGGCGCGTCCGGGGTGCCGGGGGCGGCGCGCTCGCCGGCGGTGTCGCAGCCGGGGAGCTCTCCTTCGTCGCGTACGCGCTGGTGCTCTGGGCGCAGTCGAAGGTCGCGCTCGCCACGGTCTCGGCGCTCCGCGAAACCAGCGTGGTGATGGCAGCGCTGTTCGGGGTCGTCTTCCTCGGCGAGGGACCCGCCAGGCGGCGGCTGCTCGCCGCGCTCAGCGTTGCCGCAGGTGTCGCCGTGCTCGTCGTCGCCTGAGCCACGACTCGCCCGCGCCGGGCTTCGCCTCGTCGAAGGCCTCCTGGAGCCGTTCGGCGAGCAGGCCGGTGAGCTGACGGAGCTGCTCCCGGCTCGCTCGCACCGCCTCGGGTGGGGGGATCGCCTCGCCGATCACGATCCGCACGGTGCGCAGGCGCGGGAGGACGGTCCCCTTGCCCATGGCGGCCTCCGAGCCCGCGATCCCGACCGGCACCAGGGGCACGTGCGCCCGGGAGGCGAGGTAGGCGGCCCCCTCGAAGAGCGGCTGGACCTCCTCGCCGCTGCAGCGCTGGCCCTCGGGGAACAGCACGAGCGGCTCGCCGTTCCCGAGGACTTCGAGGCAGCGCCGGAGCGCCTCCCGGTCGGCCGCACCGCGGCGCACGGGGAAACCACCGAGGGAGGTGAGCACCCACCCCGGGAGCTTGTAGCGCCACACGCCCTCCTTGCCCATGTAGCGCAGGCGATGTCGCGAGACCGCCGCGACCACCAGCGTGTCGATGTTGGACCGGTGCACGGGAGCGACGACGTACGCGCCGGCCTCGGGGACGTGCTCGAGCCCCTCGACCTCGAGCCGCCAGAGCAGCCGGGAGACCCCGACTACGAGGGTCCGGGCAACCGCATAGGCGGCCAGTGCGGCGCGCGAGGGTGGCGAGAGGTCGAGCGTCCGCCCGGTCGCGCGGCCCGCTGCACCGGCTCCCGACACAGCGCTCCGGTCCGGTGCGGCCGCGGATGGAGCATCTCCGGCCTGCGCCTTCCCGGCCTGCACGCGACCGAGTGTAGGCAGACCTCACCCTGACCTGGCAAGGGCGGGCGGGTCGACAGTGTCCGAAGGGGTCGAGACCCTCACCCTCCCCTCAGCTCCTCCGGCCGGACAACGATGGGGACGGCGACTCGCCGGGCGGTGACGAGCACCCCCGCAGCGACGAGGCCGATCCCCACCCAGCCCAACGCCGTCACCGGCTGGCCCGCGACGACCCGCGCGAAGAGCGCCGCCACGACCGGCTCAGCAAGGCTGAGGGTCGTCGCGGCGGTCGCGGTCGTCGAGCGCAGGCCGCGCCCGAACAGGACGTAGCCCGCTCCCATCGGGACGAGGGCGAGGTACCCGATCACCGCCGCACCCCGAGGAGTCGCGAGGACCTCGGCCGCGCTGGCGACGACGACGCCCAGTAGTGCAATGCTCGCGAGGCCGAACATCGCCCCCATGGTCCCCCGAGAGCTCGCCCCGGCCTGGATCGCCCGAGCCCCGGCCACCGAGTAGGCGCCGTAGCAGGAGCCTGCGAGCAAGCCGAGACCGACACCGGCGAGGATCGTGCCGTATGACCGGCCGGCGAGGCCGAGGGAGGCAGTCCCGAGGACGGCCGTCCCCACCAGCGCGGCCGCCCCGCCGGCCACCAGGCCTCGCGGGAGCGGCTCCCCGGTGAGGACCCTCTCGAACCCTGCCGCCGCAACCGGCGACGATCCGATGGTGGTCGTGACCCCGAGTGCCACACCGCCCACGTGCATCGCCGAGTAGAAGCAGAGCGGGTAGAGCGCGACCGCGACGGCGCCCGCCAGGATGGCTCCCCCGATCGGCGTCCCCCGGTCTCGCCCGAGCGCGCCCCGCAGCACGACCCTCGCGTCTCGCCCGCCCGCCAGGAGGAGGACGATCCCCCCGAGGCCCATCCCCGCCGCCCCGAGCACGGCCGCGGGCACATTGGCCGGTGCGAAGGTCGCGGCGGTCCCCGTCGTTCCCCAGAGCAGGGCTGCCGCGAGGACGCTCCACCGGCCCGCCGGTGGCGCCGGGCCGCTGCCCGGTGCGCACGCAGATGGGCAGCGCTTCATGGGGCAGCCAGTCGACCGCGAGCGCGCCGCCGCCCCGCCTCACTCATCCCGCCGCGAGCAGCCCACTCGCGAGCGCTCGCAGATCG
>JAJYGW010000281.1 GCA_021790615.1 Actinomycetes bacterium
GCCCGGCGGGCGCGACCGCCGAGCCGAGGATGCGACGCGCCTGGAGGGGACCTGCACCGCCGAACAGGACGGGCGGCTCCTCGAGGAGCACCCCCTCCGGTCGGCTGGGGTCGAACAACGGGGCGTCGGACGCGATCCTGCCCCGGACGAGACAGAGCGGCTGCAGGTGCACCTGCGGCGGTCCATCCGCCACTCCCGGCGGAGGTCCCGGCGCGGGAACCGGCGGAGGTCCCGGCGCAGGGGCCTGCGTTGGCCCCCGCTCCTCCGGGTCGTCTCCTGCCCCGAGACGGGGCCCTGCACCAGCCTCGCGGTCGGCCGTCAACCCCTCGGGCGCTTCGCCCTCCGGACGGAGTGCCGGTGCCGCCTCCGCTCCGGCGCCTGCTTCCGCACCGGACGGGGAGGGATCCGCTCCCTCCAGCTCGAGCCCGAGGAAGCTCCCCCAACGGCGAAACCGACCCCCCTCGCCAGACGCTCCGCGCTCCCGCTCCTCACGCCCCCCGCTCCCCCTGGGGTGACGCCGATGTGCTGTGCGTCTGGACGTCTCCTGCACACGGGCCCTCTCCTCCAACCCGTCGCGGAGATCCTCCACGTCCACCGCCGCCGTGACGTCGTGCCACTCGGGATCGGTGAGGTCGGCAACCGAGGGATCCACCACGGCAGCCGGCCACGAGGCGCGCACGAAGGCGCCGGAGGCGAGGTCCACCGCAACGCAGCCCCCGTCACCCGCCGCCAGCACGAGCAGCTCGAGCTCGGCACCCGGGCGGGTCTCCCGGAGGGCGAGCTGGCGCCCGCGACCGTGGCGCTGGAGGCGCTCCGCCGGGGAGCGGCCAGCCGACGGGCTCGCGTCGATCACCGCCGTCCCTCCGTCCCCGAGTCGATCATCGCCGGACCCCCCCGATCGCATCGAGCTGGGTCCCGAGCTCGTCGGCGCGCTCGGCCGGGAGCCCGCACGCGTAGCCCCTGCAGACATAGGCGCGCCCCGTCTGGCGCCCCGCCCAGAGCGGGGAGTCGTACGGGTCGCCCCAGGCCAGGACGGCACCCGGCAGGAAGCGCCGTCCGACCTCGGCCACGAGGTCGGGTGCGACCCCCGGGACGACGACCTCGGAGGGGGTGGCGCAGGTGGCATGGAGCGCAACGAGCGCCCAGCCGGCCCCGAGCGGCGCGGCGCGCATCCAGTCGGCGAGCATCGCAAGGATCCGCTCCCCCTTGGCCACCAGCTCCTCGTCCCCGAGGAGCCGCCCGAGTCGCCAGAGGGCGAAGGCCGCCGTGGCGTTGGCAGAGGGGATCGCACCGTCGAACACGTCCTTCATGCGCACCGCGAGCGGTGGCGCGTCGCGACCGACGGTGTCGAAGCCTCCGTCCTCGGTGTCCCAGAAAAGCCGGACCAGCTCGGCTGCGGCCGTGTGGGCCTCGTCGGTCCAAATGGCCCGCCCACTTGCCTCGCCGAGCCGGGTGAAGGCGTCCACGAGCCAGGCGTAGTCCGCCGCGACGGCCAGCTGACCGGCCCGTCCCTGTCGGTAGGAGCGCAGCCAACGGCCGTCGGCGCGCCGGAGCGCGCCGAGGAGGAACGTCCCGATGCGCTCCGCAGCGGCGAGCCAACGCGACGACCCGGTCGCAAGCGCCGCCTCCGCGAGGACGCCGGCGGCCATTGCGTTCCACTCGGTGAGCACCTTGTCGTCGCGGCCGGGGCGCGCACGGCGCAGGCGAGCGGCGGCCAGCCGGGCGCGCGCCGCCTCGATATCCGCCGGCAGCTCCCCTCGCGAGAGCCGGAGCGTATCGACGGCTGCCGCGCCCCCGGGTGGCGGCCATGGCCGGTGGAGGATCGAGCGGCCAGCGAAGTTGCCGCGGTCGGTCACGCCCCACCACTCGCACGCAAGGCCGGCGAGCTCGGGGCCGAGCACCCCCTCGACCTCGGCGGGCGTCCAGACGTAGTACCGCCCCTCACCCTCGGGCGAGTCGGCGTCCTCCGAGGAGTGCAGCCCCCCCGCCGGATCGCCGAGCTCGTCACAGAGGTACTCGAGGGTCTCCTCTGCGAGGCCGAGCCAGGTCGCTCGTCCCGTGGCCTGCCAGGCGTGCAGGTATGCCCGCGCCAGACCAGCCTGGTCGTAGGCCATCTTCTCGAAGTGCGGCACCAGCCAGGCGGCATCGGTGGCGTAGCGTGCGAAGCCGCCCCCCAGATGGTCGCGGATGCCCCCTGCGGCCATCGCCCCGAGGGCGCTCTCCAGGATCTCCACGGCGAGGCCCGGATCGACACCGCCGACCGGAGCGACGCCGAGGCGTGCGAGGAGGTCGAGGACGGCAGGCTGGGGGAACTTCGGTGCTCGGCCGAAGCCGCCGCGGGCACGGTCCCACTCCCGGACGAGGGCAGCGAAGGCTTGCGCGAGGACCGCCGGACCGTCCACCCCCTCGAGCGGCGCTACGCCAGAGCTTGCCGTGGGGCCCAGCCGAGCGTCGCTCACGGCGCTCCCGCCCGCATCGGCACCTTCGCGCGGGGCCCTCGGAGCGACCGTCCCCACCGCCCCGCCACGCGCCGGCAGCCGGGTGCGCTGGCGGACTGCCGCGAGGAGGGAGTCCGCGTCGGCGAGCACCGCCGCCCGGCGCTCCCGCCAGGCCGCCGAGACGGCGGCGAGCAAGCCGGGAAAACCGGGCAGGCCGTGGCGGGCCTCGGGAGGGAAGTAGGTCCCCCCGAAGAAGGGCCGGCCGTCCGGCGTCAGGAAGACGGTCATCGGCCATCCCCCTTGGCCGGTGAGCGCCTGGACCGCCTCCATGTAGAGCGCGTCGACGTCCGGGCGCTCCTCGCGGTCCACCTTGATCGGGACGAAGGAGTCGTTCAGCACCGCCGCCACATCGGGGTCCTCGAAGGACTCGTGCGCCATGACGTGGCACCAGTGGCACGCGGCGTAGCCGACCGAGAGGAGGATGGGGACGTCCCGCCGTGCGGCCTCGGCGAGGGCCTCGGGACCCCACTCCCACCAGTCCACGGGGTTCCCGGCGTGTTGGAGCAGGTAGGGGCTCGAGGAGCCTGCGAGCCGGTTCTGCCGCCGCGACCCGCCGCCCACGCCACTCGAGCCACTTCGATCGCCCGCGCCGCCTGGGCCGCCCACGGCACCAGCCGCGCCGCTCGTGTCACTGCTCATGCCACGGCCAACCCGGCGTCCAGGGACGCGACCGCCCGCTCGTAGGCCACACGCGCAACGGCGTCGAGACCGTCGTTCCGCATCAGGCGGAAGCCCTGGACCCGCACCTCGTCGGCCGAGGGCAGGAAGCGCAACACCCGGATCCCCGAACGCTCGACGCGCGCCGCCTCGCGGGCGAGGCCGAGCGTGGGAAGACGGCGAGCGATCCGGTCCGCTGGCGCCGGTGGGTCTGCCGGGTCGTAGGCCATCGGTGCAACCACCACCACGAGCTCGACCGGCTCCGCCGCCACGAGATCGAGGTTGGTCGTCGAATGCGTCCCGCCGTCCACCAGCACCTGCCGGCCGACCCGGACCGGTGGATAGAGACCGGGAACCGCGCAGGACGCGCGCACGGCCTGGGCGAGCCCTGCGCGAGCCTCTTCCCCCTCACGCCCGAGCACCACGCGCCGACCGGAGAAGATGTCCACGCCGCAGAGCCAGAGCGGCGCGTCCGGCCAGGCGTCGGGAAGGTCCGTCTCGAGGCGGAACCGGCTCGCCCCGAAGGTGAGCAGCCCCGCCGGGAAGGCCTGCCCGAGGACGGCCGGGACGGGCGGGATGGGCACCCGCACAGCGCTTCGCGCGAGGACGAACGCCGAGCCGGTGAGGCGCCGGACGAAGCCGAGCGGGCTGCGGTAGGAGGGTTCGGGGATGGAGCCCGTCTGTGTGACGAGCCCCCAGAGGGTTTCGGGGCTGTGACCCGTTCGGAGGTAGGCAGCGACAACGCTGCCCGCGGAGGTCCCGACCAGGAGCCGGGAAGCCGAGACGTCGAGCCCGCCCACCTCACCGAGGGCCCGGAGGACCCCGATCTCGCTGGCGATCCCGACCAGCCCTCCCGCCCCGAGCACCACGGCGACCCGCTCCGGGGGGGGAACGGAGCCCCGCGCCGTCTGGACGGTCACCCGGGCAGCTTGCCTGCAGCCAGGTCCTCGGCCATCGCCCACCCGAACGCCACCAGGCAGTCTCCCCGTGCGGCGTCGACGCCTGCGAAGAGCGAGCCGAGCTCGGGATCCGGCGACCACGCCGCGCTTCCCGCCGGAAGGTCGAGGGCCGGCGGGGGCGACCCCGTACCGGCGAGGACGAAGCTCCGGTCGTCGATGCGCCCCTCGGCCCCGAATCGCTTCGCGAGCCGCCGCCCCCAGGCACGCTCCTCCCCAGTCGCCCGGTGGTCGGGTCGGGGGATCACGTCCTGCAAGCCGGCGAAGACCTGGAAGCCGACCGGCTGGAGGAGCCTGGTCCCGAGCAGCACGTCCTCGTCGGGGAACGCGAGCAGCGCCCTGCGGTACTCCTCGGCCAGCAGGGCCGCGAGCACCTGGTCCTGGGCGGGGCCTGCGGCGATCGACGCCAGGCCGACCAGGACGGCGGGAGTACCGCCGATGCGCTCGAGCGTCACGAAGGCAAAGCCCACGAGCCGGTCGCCGTCGCGTGCCTGGGTGTTGAGCACCCACTCCTCGACCTGCTTGGAAACCAGGCCTACATCCAGGCCGGACTCGCCGGCCGCGCAGAGGTCGGCCATCTCTGCGACCTCGGCATCACTGAGCGCCGTCGTGTCCTTGGTCGTCACCTCGATCGCCATCGCGCTTCGCCCACTCCCTCCGAGAAACCTCCCACCAGGTTACGGGACGGGAGCTTCTTCCATCCAGATGCGCAGGTCAAAAGGGCCGGCGAGGCCCGCTACGGCGACGAGACCGCAGCCTGGGCCACCCTCGCGTCCACAGCCTGGCGGCGACGGCTGTTGCCCGGCACGGCGACGAGGCCGCAGCCCTGCCGGCTACGAGACCGCAGCCCGCTCGGCCCACCCGCCCGCCTCCGGGGTCGAGTCGGGCTGCCCCTCGGGCAGGATCGCCGCCGGTCCGAACAGCTCGACGAGCTCCCCGAGCAGCCCGTTGCGGACCTCCACACCGAGCTCCGGGGGGAGTCGGAGGACCTTCGCGCCGACGTGCAAGAGCACGGGCACGGACCCGGGGTGGCTCTCGAGCACCGCGCGCAGCCGGGCCACGTTCTCGTCGCTCAACACAGCGAGGGGGACCTGGACGCGAAGTGGGTGCTGGTCGCGATTGGCGAGCACCGGCCGGCTGAGGTCGAGCACCACGAGGCGGGGCGTGTCCTCCCGGGTATCGAGGCGCCCCCGCACGACGACGACAGCGTCGTCCTCGAGCAGCTGGCCGGAGGCCGCCATCACCTTCGGGAAGACGAACGCCTCGACCGCCTTCTCGAGGTCCTCCAGCACGAAGGTCGCCATGGGCGCCCCCGCCTTGGTGTAGCGGCGCGAGAGGCCGGACACGACACCGCCGACCGAGTGCGCCTCCCCCTCCCGAGCGGTCCCGGCGAGCTCGAGCAGCTCGGCGAGCGTGCAGTCGGTGAAGCGGGCGAGCGCCCGCTCGAGCCCGAGCAGCGGGTGGTCCGAGAGGTAGAGGCCGAGCATCTCCTTCTCGAGGGCGAGCCGAGCCGTCTTGTCGAACTCGATGTCGGGGATCGGCACCCTGGTGTCGTCGAAACCGGCGTTCCCGCCGGCGTCGAGCGACCCGAACAGCGTCATGATGCCGGCCTCCGCTTCCCGCCGACGCGCGAGCGCCTTGTCGATGACGTGCTCGAAGACCATGGCGAGACCCTTGCGCGGGTGGCCGAGGGAGTCGAAGGCGCCGGCCTTGATGAGCGACTCGACGGTTCGCTTGTTGAGCACGCTCATGTCGACCCGCTGGCAGAAGTCGTAGAAGTCACCGAACGGGCCGCCCACCTCCCGAGCGGCGACGATGTGGGCGACCAGCCCGGCGCCGACGTTGCGCACCGCGGCGAGGCCGAACGCGATACGCCCGCGGCCGGAACCGTCCGCTGGGAGGGGGGTGAAGTCCGCCTCGGAGGTGTTGACGTCGGGCACGAGGACCTGGATGCCCATGCTCCGGCACTCGGCGAGGTAGACCGCCGTCTTGTCCTTGTCGTCCTTCACCGAGGTGAGCAGGGCCGCGAGGTACTCGACTGGGTAGTGCGCCTTCAGCCAGGCGGTCTGGTAGGCGACGAGGCCGTAGCCGTAGGCGTGGCTCCGCCCGAACGCATAGTCGGCGAAGGGCTCGATGATGTCGAACAGCGCAGTGCCGAGCTCGGCCCCGTAGCCGCGTTCGACGCAGCCCGCGACGAACTTCTCGCGTTCGGCGGCGATGAGCGAGCGGATCTTCTTCCCACACGCCTTGCGGAGGTTGTCCGCCTCCTCGAGGGAGTAGCCGGCGATGCGTTGGGCGACCCGCATCATCGACTCCTGGTAGATCATGAGCCCGTAGCTCTCCCCGAGGACCTCCTCCAGGTCGGGGTGGAGGTACGTCACGGGCTTGCGGCCGTTCTTGCGGTCCGCGTAGTCGTTGTGCATGTTGGCCGCCATCGGACCGGGCCGGTAGAGGGCGAGCAGCGCGGCGACGTCGTCGAAGGTCGTCGGCGCGAGGCTGCGGAGCAGCGTGCGCATCGGGCCGCCCTCCAGCTGGAACACGCCGATCGAATCCCCGCGTCGCAACAGCGCGAACGTCTCCTCGTCGTCGAGTGCCAGCCGGTCGATGTCGGGACGGGTGCCGGTGCTCGCCTGGACGAGGTCGAGGGCCCGCTCCATCACCGACAGGTTTCGCAGGCCGAGGAAGTCCATCTTCAACAGCCCGAGCTCCTCGACGCCGTGCATCTCGTACTGCGTGACGATGGGCGCTTCCTCCGGGAGCGCACCGGGCTCGGGCTTGCGCTGGATCGGGAGGTGGGAGACGAGGGGCTCCTCGGTGATGACCACCGCGGCGGCATGGATGCCGTCCTGGCGACGCAACCCCTCGAGGCCGCGCGCGACGTCGACGACCCGGCGGACGTCCGGGTCCGCCTCGTACATCTCACGCAGTCCCGCTGCGGCCTTCCAGCCGTCCTCGTAGGCGTCCTGGCGCTCGAGGCAGGCGGCGAGTGGCGTGTCCCGGCCCATCACCAGCGGCGGCATCGCCTTCGCGATCCGGTCGCCGAGCGCGTAGGGGTAGCCGAGCACCCGAGCTGCGTCGCGCACGGCCGCACGTGCCTTGATCGTCGAGAAGGTCACGATCTGCGCGACGTGGTCCACCCCGTAGCGCTCGGCGGCGTAGCGGATCATCTCCCCGCGAAAGCGCTCGTCGAAGTCCATGTCGATGTCCGGCATCTGCTTCCGGCCCGGATTGAGGAAGCGCTCGAAGAGCAGGTCGTAGCGGATCGGGTCGAGGTCGACGATCTCGAGGCAGTAGGCGACGCAGGAACCCGCCGCAGAGCCCCGACCGGGCCCGACCCGGATCCCGTGGGTCTTCGCATGGTGGATCAGGTCCCAGACGACCAGGAAGTAGGCCGGGAAGCCCATGTCCTCGATGACCGAGAGCTCGTAGGCGAGGCGCTCCTCGACCACCGCGGGGAGCGGCGTGCCGTAGCGGCGAGCCGCGCCCTCGAAGGTGAGATGCCGGAGGTACGCCCGGGCGGATTCGTCGTAGGTGGACCGGCGGAACTGCTCCGGCACCGGGAACTCCGGGAGCCGCGGCTGGCCGAGCTCGAGCTCGACGCGGGCGCGCTCGGCGATCCAGAGCGTGTTGTCACAGGCCTCGGGCAGCTCGGCGAAGAGCCGGCGCATCTCCTGGGCGGTCTTCAGGTAGTGCTCGTCTCCGTCGAACTTGAACCGGTTCGGGTCGGAGATCGTGGCGCCGGTCTGCACGCAGAGGAGCGCGTCGTGGGCGATCGCGTCCTTCCTCGCCACGTAGTGGCTGTCGTTCGTCGCGACCAGCGGGGCACCGAGGCGGCGCGCGATCCGGACCAACGCCGGGTTCGTCGCCGTCTGGGCTGCGAGCCCGTGGTCCTGCAGCTCGACGAAGAGGTGGTCCTTGCCGAAGATGTCCTGGAGCCGGCCCGCGAGCCGTTCGGCCTCCGCCTCGTCCGAACGCTGGAGCGCCTGGAGCACGACGCCGCC
>JAJYGW010000379.1 GCA_021790615.1 Actinomycetes bacterium
GCTGCCGTCCGGCGGCGCGTCGCCGAGCTCGCATGGCGGACCGGCCACCCACGCGACGATCTCGTGGCACTCGTCAGCCAACATCTCGGGGACGAGGCGGAGGTGGTGGAGGCGGCGTGTTTCTGTCTGGGCGAGCTGCGGCCGGAACGTGCGAGCGAGGCCCTGACGAACGTGGCCCAGCACCACCGTGACCCTCTCTGCCGGGAGTCCGCCGTCGCGGCCCTCGGGGCCATCGGCGACCCGGAGTCACTCCCGGTGATCCTCGCCGCCCTCGACGACAGGCCTCAGATCAGGCGGCGAGCAGTGCTCGCCCTCGCCTCCTATGAGGGACAGGAGGTGGACGCAGCGCTCGCGGAAGCGCTCTCCGATCGCGACTGGCAGGTCCGCCAAGCGGCTGAGGACCTCACGGACGAGCGTGCTTCGGACGGCTGACCGAGTGGCCTGACGCCCCCCGCCAACTGCCTCCGGAAACGTCGCGCAGGCACCGGGCTGCACCGAGCACAGCCGCCTCCCTGGGGTGATCGGCGACATGGACGGGGATGCCGGTCGCGGTGGCGAGCCGCCTCGTGAAGCCGTCGAGCAGCCCGCACTCGCCCGCAAGATGCAGCCCGCGTGACAGCAGATCGTTCGCCAGGTCCGGCGGGGCCTCGACGATGCAGCTGACCGCGGCTGCGAGGATCGCTCGCAGGGTGTCGTCGACGGCGACGGCGACCTCGGAGCTCGACAGGACGACCGTGCGGATCATGCCGTTCGACGCGTCCCGTCCCGACGCCTCGACCTTGCGCTCGGGCCCGGGCCAGGCGGTTGCGATGGCGAGCTTCACCTGCTCGGTCGCCGACGGGCTGAGGACGAGGTCGTGGGAGCGCAGGCACATCGTGTGGATGGCACGGTCGAGATCGTCGCCGCCGAGCGGCAGGGACGCCTTCGTCACGACACCGCCGAGGGCCATCACGGCGACGTCCGTCGTGCCGGCGCCGACGTCCACGACCATCGTGGCAACCGGTTCGGCGATCTCGAGCCGGAAGCCGATTCCTGCCGCCACGGCATGCTCGATGAAGTCGACCTGCGAAGCCCCCGCTTCCTTGAAGGAACGTTCGAGCGCGCGCCGCTGGACGCCGCTCGCCAATCCCGGGACCGTGCACAGGACCTCCGGCCGGCGTCCGGCGTGGCGCCGCACCCGGCGCAGAAGCTCTCCGGCCACCTGATCGGTGAGCGCCAGATCCTGCAACTGCCCGTGGTCCACCGGCCGGACGAACCTGATCTCGCCCGCAGCCCGGCCCGGAAGGTCGACGGCCGCGGCGCCGAACGCGACGAGCGAGCCGTCGCGCAGGTTCACGGCCGCCGCGGTCTGCTCGTCCACGAGCACGCGCCCCGACGAGTCGGCGACGAGCGTCTTGGAGGTGCCAAGATCCACTGCGAGCCGGCCGCTCATGGGCCCTCCGCACGCACGGGTTGGATCGAGCGAGCCGCCGGGCTCCAGTCGCTGCCGCCCGGCCAGTGCTCGCGCTTCCAGATCGGAGCGCTCTCCTTCAATCCGTCGATGAGGTACCGGCATGCTTCGAAGGCCTCGGCGCGATGCGGAGAGGACACGGCGACCACCACTGACGACTCGCCCGTCTCCACGCGCCCGACTCGGTGCCACACGACGATGCGGCCCACCGCCGGCCATTGGCCCCGCGTTGCGTCCGCGAGCTCGCGAAAGCGTGGCAGGACCTGCTCGTCGTAGGCCTCGTAGTCGATCGCGGTGACGCCCGTGCGGCCCTCGGCGTGGTCCCGCACCAACCCCGAGAAACCCACCACCCCTCCCCAACCCGGCCCCCCCACCCACTCGAGGGCGGCGGCGTAGGACAGCGGCTCGTCAGTGAGCGCCAGCCAGTCGCTGCCGTTCACCGGGTCGATCACGGGCGCCATCGTATTCGGGCGCGCAGGTCGCGTTTCGGGCAGTTTCGTGACGATCTCAGGCCTCGCGACCCATGACGACGAGTCCATTTGTAATCTGTGCAGCCGTGGTCGAACAGCCGAGGGACTTCGACGACTGGCGAGACGAAGAACCGACTCGACCTCTTCTCCCGCCAGATGACCGGCTGTGGCGCCACCCGTCCGAGATCGGGGGCGCGATCCTCTCCGAGCGCGAGCGCGAGGTCATCGTCGCCCGCCGGCGCTGGCTGGCGAGCACGCCGACGCGTGCCGGTGCAGGCACCGCCGGCATCGTCGGAGCTCTCCTCGCGACCGGAGTCGTCCTCGTCGGGACGCATCTCACGTCCTGGCTGACGCGGCCGGCGGTAAGCGCCGGCGCCCACTCGGGGAGCCTGAGTGGGGCGCTCGAAGCCGCCACGACCACGAGCATGCCGATGATCGTCGGGCAGGCCCTCGGTGCCGAGGTGGCCTCGATCGAGGCCGCCGTCGTGCAGGTGGTGGTCGTGAGCAACCGCGGCATCGTCAAGGCCGACGGCGTGGTCGTGTCGAAGAAGGGCTACGTGGTCGTGCCCGCGGCGTCCCTCACGGCGGCCGAGAGCGTGTCGGTCGTTCGCTCGGACGGCGAGGAGCTGATCGCGAAGATCGTCGGCAGCGATCCCGCCACGGGCATCGCCATCCTCCACGTGGACGAGTCGAGCCTGCCTGACCTCGTGATGTCGCGCGCTCAGTCGCTTCCGATCCCGTCCCTGATGCTCGTCGCGTCGTGGACGAACCGTGTCGGCGTCGCCGTGGCCCCGCTCAGGTCGGCTCCGGGCGTGGCGAGCCTCGGCACCGGTCCGGCGCTGCTGGAGGTCTACCCGGCCTCGATGCGCCTCGCCGATGCGCCCGCCGGCGCGGTAGTCCTCGACAGCAACGCCCGTGTGGTCGGCATGGTCGTTGTCCATCATGGACATCGCACGCTCGCCACACCGGGCTGGGTGATCGGCCGCATCGAAGGCATGCTCGCCTCGACCGGCCATGTGACCCATGGGTGGCTCGGCATCGAGGGGGCCGGGACGCACCAGCTCGTGGTGGAGCGACCGACGAAGCCGGCGGTCGGTGCGAACGCGACCCATTCGCTCATGACGAGCGAGGCGAAGACGGTCGCCGGCGTTCGCGTCGTGACGGTCAAGGCGAACAGTGCGGCCGCTCAGGCAGGCCTGCAGCGCGGCGACGTCATCGAGGCGGTGAACGGCCAGCCCGTCACGTCGATGGGAGGATTGCAGGCCGTGCTCTACCTCATGGCCCCGGCGACACGTGTCCGGCTCGAGGTCGTGCGAGGGGGCACACAGTGCGAGCTGCACGCCCGCCTGGCCCCAGCTGCGTGAGCGACCACCCTGTCGAAGGCGGGGGCGACGACTTCCTGACGAAGATGCTCGGGGACCTGCTCCGGCTGATGCCGAGCGGATCCGGGTTCCAGTGGCCGCTCGCCTACCAGCTGGCCGCTAGCGCCGCGGCCGGCGACGAACCGGACCCGAACCCCGACCCGCGCGAGCGCATCCGGCTCGAGGAGCTGAGCGGGGTGGCCGCCATGCACGTCGCCGACGTCACGGGCATGCAGCCCTCACCCTCGGGACAGGCGCCCCGGCTCGTCCCGACTAGCCGCTCCGAATGGGCACACCGCACCCTCGACTCGTGGCGCCCGGTGCTGGACCGCCTCAGCGCCGGGCACGGCGGGGCGGCGGGAGCGGCGAGCGGCGGGGGCGGTGACGTCGGAGGCGCCGGCGGGAGCGGTGGCCCCGGAGACATCAGTCCGGAGCAGCTCGCCGAGCAGGGACTCGACCCGAAGGTGGCCGGCCTGCTCAACCGGTGGGCCGGCGCCGTCATGCCGATGATGATCGCCATGCAGGTCGGCTCCGCGGTAGGGCACCTCGCGCAGCGTGCGCTCGGGCACTACGACGTGCCGGTCGCCCCGGCGAAGGGAGACGAGATCCTGGCCGTCTCCTCGAACATGGCCGCGGTAGCCGAGGACTGGAGCCTGCGCCCGGACGACCTCGCGCTGTGGCTCTGCACCCACGAGATCGTGCTCCACGCCGTGCTGTCCCGCCCCCATGTGGCAGCGCGCCTGGCGGACCTGATCGTCGCCCACGCCGAGCACGTGCGCCCGGACCCGGGCGCGCTCCAGCAGCTCATGACAGGCGCCGATCCCGGCGACGTCTCCTCGATGATGGACCTGTTCTCCGACCCGGCCGCGCTGCAGTCGTCGGTCGACAGCGACGAGGTCCGCCAGGTCCGTGCGCAGCTCGACGCCCTCACGGCGACCATCGCGGGATATGCGGAGCACGTGACGGCGACGATCGCCACGCGGCTCATCGGACCGCATGCCTCGATCAACGAAGCGATGCGGCGGCGGCGGGTTGGCCGCGGGGCCGGCGAGCGCGTGGCCGAGGAGCTGTTCGGCCTGCGGTTGGACCAGGAGAACGTGGATCGGGGGGCACGTTTCGTCGCCGGTGTGCTCGAGCGCTCCGGCGACACCGAGCTCGCCCGGCTCTTCGTCGCCGAGGCGACGTTGCCGACTCCTGCGGAGGTCGACGCGCCGGGCCTGTGGCTCGCCCGGCTCGAGATCGTCTGAGCCGAGGCCCCTCGTCTCGGCGCTCAGACCGAGCTGCCGCCGCCCTCGTCCTCGGGAACACCGAGGTCCCACTCGAGGATGATGTTCTCCCGCTCGGCGTCGCGGACGATGCGCTCCCGGTTGCGCCTGAACTGCGGGTCGTGCGGTGGCAGCAGGACGAGGCGCGCGAGGGCGCGCTGGCGGAACTCCTCTATCACGCTCCTGTCCCCGAACTCGGATTCGATCTCCCAGTGTGGGGCGACAGGGCCGAGGTAGACCATGCGAACGTGCCCGCGCGGGGGCTCGCTCGCCTGCTGCTCCTCCGGTTGGGAAGACGGCATCGTCATGGGCGACGAGTGTACAGCCCGCCCTGTCCCAACCTTCTCAGCCAAATCTCAGGCTCCGATCATCAATTCATCAGATCTCGAGCTAACAATGGAGCCCGATGGACACTTCGTGGATGGCGCGGGGGAACTGTCGAGAGCAGCCACCCGACCTCTTCTTCCCAAGCGACGGCGTCGGCGTCGAGATCGCACGTCGCGTCTGCGCCGACTGCCCTGTGAAGGGCCCATGCCTCGAGTACGCCATGGAGAACCACATCGACCATGGCGTCTGGGGCGGGACTTCCGAGCGGGAGCGTCGGCGCATCGCGAGGCGGCGCCGCCTGGCGGCTCTCGACGCTGCTCGCTGAGCATCTTCCGCTAGACACGGTGGTGTGATAGAGGCGGTCGTCAACGTCTCGGAAGGTCGCGATGCCGCCCTCGTCCGGACGATCGGCGAGGCGGCTGGCACGACCCTGCTCGACGTCCACTCCGACGAGCACCACCACCGGAGCGTCTTCACCCTGGCGGGCGGCGCGCAACTCGTCGAGCGCGCCGCGCTCGAGCTCGCACGGCGGGCCGTAGAGCTTCTCGACATCTCCGAGCACGCGGGCGTCCATCCACGTCTGGGCGTGGCCGACGTCGTCCCGTTCGTCGCGTGGGACGAGGAGTTCGAGGTGGCGGTGGCGGCGAGGGACCGTTTCGCCGAGGCGTTCGGGCGTGACGGCGTTCCCTGTTTCCTCTACGGCCCCGAGCGGCCGCTCCCCGAGATCCGGCGCGACGCCTTCATCGTCCTCCCGCCCGACACGGGGCCGCCGGAGCCACACCCCACGGCCGGTGCCACGTGTGTCGGAGCGCGGCCAGTCCTCGTCGCGTACAACCTGGTCGTCCAGGTCCCCCTCGAGGAAGCCCGCAAGATCGCGGCCACGCTGCGCGGCCCGCAGGTGCGGTCTCTCGCCTTCCCGTTGGGATCGGAGACCCAGATCTCCTTCAACCTCATCGACCCGCTCAACATCGGGCCGGCAGAGATCTACGACCTCGTCGCCCGTTTGGCGCGCATCGATCGGGCGGAGCTGGTCGGCCTCATCCCCGAGCGGGTCCTAGCGGACATCCCGCGCCAACGACTTGCCGAGCTCGGGCTGTCGCCGGAGGTCACCGTGGAGGCTCGGCTGGCTCGGCTGGCTCGGCTGGCGACCCCGGGCTCTGCCTCTCCCTCTCCGTCGGCGTCCCCTGAACGGGGGCGCCTCCGCAGCTGATCAGCCGGTCAGGACGCCGCGTGCTCGGTCTGTCGTGCGAGCACCCGCGCCCTGCGCACGCGCCGGCGCTCCCGCTCGCTCATGCCGCCCCAGATCCCGAACTTCTCGCCGTTGGCGATGGCGTACTCGAGGCAGTCCTCCCGCACGACGCAGCCGCGGCAGACCTCTTTGGCCTCACGCGTCGAGGCGCCACGCTCCGGGAAGAACAGCTCGGGGTCGACGCCCATGCAGTTGGCGCGTATCTGCCAGGATCGATCCGGTCCTTCGAAGATGAACGAAGTCAATGCCACCGGTGTCTCCCTCCCCTGGTGGACTCTCAACCGTGTAGTTACACGGCTGTAGTCATCATGTACCCATTCGCCCCGCAGCGCAAGGGGGGTCCGGGTGTGTCCGTACAACTTCGGCGCGGCACCATCACCTGGGCTTTCCTCTTGTTACACCGAAAACGTGGCAGTAGCGTGAATACCACAACGTCATAGGGGGATATATGGGCTGGCCACTGCAGACCCGAGCGCGCGTCGTGGCCTTCCTGATCGGTCTCGCTGCCGGGGGAGGCGCGCTGCTCGCCATCCTGTGTCTGTTCGCTGCGTCTCCGGAAGCGGGAGGCACCGTCACCTGCAGCGACAACTACATCGGTGCCACGAACGGCTCCTGGAACACCGCCGCGAACTGGTCCACAGGAGTCGTCCCCGGCCGGTTCGACACAGCGTGCATCAACACCGGAGCCGGGACGATCTCGTTCTCCGGGACGACGTCGTCCATCACCGGTGTGACCGTGGCCTCAGGTGACACGCTGGCGGTCACGAGTGGCACCCTCGCGATCGAAGGACCCTCCTTCACCTCGAGCATTGCCTCGCTCAGCATCGCCGGCGGCACCTTCGTCGCCGACAACCCCGCCAGCATCACGACGCTCTCGGTCAGCTCGGGCAGCTTCAACGGCTATGGCTCGTCGACGGCATCGACGCTGTCGTGGACAGGCGGGTACTTCGGCAACGGCAACGCGGGCGACGGCCAGCTGACGGTCTCGGGGGCGACCACCATCAACACCCAGACCAGCCAAGGCGTCTACCAGTTCTCGCTCGTCCTCGACGGCGCCGCCGCGGTGCAGGCCTCCGGCGGCAGCCCGGGCTTCTTCCTCGGGGGCCAGTCCTCGCTCATCCTCGCCGACACCTCGTCCCCGCCGACGATCGCCGAAGGCGCCACCGTGAGCGCCTCGGGCGGCTTCGTCCAGGTGGACCCGGGCGTGACCCTCACCGTGACCGGTACCTCGGGCGCCACGACGACGGTCGGCAACCTCGCCGACGAGGGCATCGTCTCGGTGCCCTCGAACGGGACGCTCCTCGTCGACGGCGGCACGAGCCCGGGCGTCTTCGATGTGACGGGGAGCGGCATCCTCGAGCTGTCGGGGGCGGAGCTGACCGGTAGCGGCACCGACGTCTCGGGCACCTCGTCCACCCTCGAGGTCTACGACTCGACCATCGACGGCACAGTCGACGTCTCAGAGGTGACGGGCTTCAACAGCAGCAGCGTGTCGTACTTCTACGGCACCGTCACCGCCGCCACGATCGAGACCGGGCCGGCTGCTGGCTCGCCCGAGCAGACCCTCTACTTCGGCGGCCCGAGCGTGTCGGCGACGACCGCCCTCGACCTCTACGGGGGAGGGGTCTCCGGCTCGGCACCCATCTCGGCGGCAAGCTTCACCTGGTCGGGCGGCAGCATCGGCATCTACGACAGCGCCGCCACGACCGGGACGATCACCGTCTCGGGCACAGCCACGATCACGACGCCGTCTGGGTCCAACTCCTACATGACGAGCACCTCGCTCGTGCTCGACGGGGCGACCTCGATCGGCACGGCGACGATGACGAACCCGAGCTTCTCGGTGAGCAACGCCGCCTCGCTCATCCTCGCCGACACCTCGTCCCCGCCGACGATCGCCGAAGGCGCCACCGTGAGCGCCTCGGGCGGCTTCGTCCAGGTGGACCCGGGCGTGACCCTCACCGTGACCGGTACCTCGGGCGC
>JAJYGW010000198.1 GCA_021790615.1 Actinomycetes bacterium
CCCGTCACCGTCGACCACCACCATCTCACCGGGCTCCACCTCGCGGACCAGACGGGCGCCGATCACGTCGAGCGCCGGGGACTCCGAGGCGAGCACCGCCGCACCGTCGAGGTCTCCGAGACAGAGTGGCCGGAAGCCGTTCGGGTCCCGGACGCCGACGAGCGTGTCCCGGTCCATGCAGACGAGGGAGAACGCCCCCTCGAGGCGAGGCAGGACCGCTTCGAGCGCGCCGACGAGCCCAGCCCTCTCGTCGTAGGCGCGCGCGACGAGCTCGGCGACGAGGTCGCTGTCGTTGCCGAGGATGCCCGGCAGCATCGAGAGCGCGTCGGCCAGCTCGGCGGTGTTCGTGAGGTTCCCGTTGTGGCCGAGCGCGATGCCGGCGGCTCCTGCCGGACGGTAGACGGGCTGCGCGTTCCGCCAGGTGCTCTCCCCCGCAGTGGAGTAGCGGGTGTGACCGATCGCGAGGTGGCCACGGAGCGCGAGCAACGTCCGCTCGTCGAAGACGCTCGAGACGAGGCCCATGTCCTTGTAGACGGTGATCGACTCACCGTCCGAGACAGCCATGCCCGCCGACTCCTGACCGCGGTGCTGCAGGGCGTAGAGGCCGTCGAAGACGAGCGGCGCGACCTCCCGGCCGGGCGCCAGGATCCCGAAGACCCCGCACGCCTCCCGTAGCCCGCCCGCGCCCACGCCGTCAGCCTAGGCCCGGGTAGCCTCGCCCCCCGGCATGCAGACCCACCCCCCGACGCGCCGGCGGCGCGGACGCAGCGAGCCGCTTCGGTGATCGACCTCCACACCCACTCGAGCCGCTCGGACGGGTCGGACCCACCCGCGGCGATCCCCGGGCTCGCTGCGGCCGCTGGGTGCACCGCCGTCGCGCTCACCGACCACGATCGCCTCGACGGCCTCGACGAGGCGGCCGGCGCGGCCCGCTCGGTCGGGATCCGGCTCGTGGAGGGCTGCGAGCTCTCCTGCACCTGGGCCGGAGGGTCGTGCCACGTGCTCGCCTACTTCGTGGGGCCGGGCGAGGGAGCGCTCCAGGATGAGCTCGTGCGCCTCCAGCAGGATCGTGCGCGGCGCAACGAGGCAATGCTCGCTGCGCTCGGCGCGGCCGGGGTCGAGATCACGGCCGAGGAGCTCGACGCCGAGGCCGGCGGGAGCGGCGCCGGGCGGCCGCACGTCGCGGCGATCCTCTTGCGCCGGGGCGTCGTCTCGAGCCTGCAAGAGGCCTTCGACGACTGGCTGACGCCCGGGAAGCCGGGCTACGTCCGCAAGGCACGTCTCGGCCCCGGCGACGCTGCCCGACTGGCGCTCGCGTCCGGAGGCGTTGCGGTGCTCGCCCACCCACACACCCTCGGCCTCGGGCCGGCAGGGCTCGAACCTGCGCTCCGGGAGCTCGCCGAGCTCGGCCTGGTGGGCGTCGAGGCCCACTACGCCCGCTACACCCCCGAGGAGCGCCTGGAGCTCGCCCGGCTGGCCGGCCGGTTGGATCTCGTCGCAACCGGCGGGTCCGACTACCACGGGACGTACAAGCCCGGCCTTGCGGTTGGAACCGGGCTCGGGGACCTCCACGTCCCCGCCGGAGCGCTCGAGGCGCTGGAGGCACGCCGGGCGGACTAGCCGGCGCGCTCGGGCGGCACGGCCGGAGGGAGCGATCAGGCGGGGAGCGCCCGACCCGTACCGGCGGACTCCATGACGGACTCCAGCGAGGAACCCTGCGCCTCGACGACCGCCGCGAGCGCGAGATCGACGAGGTCGGCGACGACCAGGCGATCCCCTCCCACCTCGCCGCAGGGCCATGCGGCCACACCCGCCGCTGCCGCACCGGCTACCACGGCGTCGGGGTCGGGAGTGCAGATCAGCACCCGAGACCCCGCCTCGGAGAACAGCTCGCCGTGCCCGGTGAGCGGACCGAGGCGCGCCCCGACGCGCCCCGCCGCCGCCATCTCCGCGAGCGCCACCCCGAGCCCACCATCGGAGACGTCGTGGACCGCCGCCACCAGTCCGGGAGGGTTGGGGCCGAGCTCCGGCGCAACCAGGCTGCGCACCAGCGCCACGAGCGCCGCATGCGCAGCGAGGTCGAGCGAGGGGAGTGACCCGCCGGAACGGTGGTGGAGCTCCACGCCCCATCGGCTACCCCCGAGCCCCAGGTGGCGAGCGCCGAGCAGCACGAGGCTCGTGCCAGCGACCAGTCCGACTCCGGGCGGTGGGGAGGCGAGCTCCTCGATCAAGCCGACGACACCGATGACGGGTGTCGGGTCGATGTCGCTGCCACGGCTGGCGTTGTAGAGGCTGACGTTGCCCCCCACGACGGGCAACTCGAGCGCACGGGACGCGTCGGCGATGCCGTCGACGACCTCGGAGAGCTCCCACATCACCTCCGGGTGCTCCGGGTTCCCGAGGTTGAGACAGTTGACGAGCGCGGCTGGGCGTGCCCCGGCGCAGGCAACGTTGAGCGCCGCTTCCGCCACCGCCATCGCGGCCCCGGAGCGCGGATCGAGGGCGCACCAGCGCCCGTTGCCGTCGGTGGAGATCGCCAGTCCCCGCCGGCCGCTCGTCGGGACCCCGGGTGCCGCCAGGCGCAGCACGGCGGCGTCGCCGCCCGGCCCGGCGACGGTGTTGCGGAAGAGTTGGTGGTCGTACTGGCGCCACACCCAGGACCGATCCCCGAGCAGCGCCAGCAGGTCTGCGCCCGCGTCGTCGGGCGCGGGGAGGTGATCCGGATCCGCCGAGGCGTCCTCGACCCGGACCCGAGCCCGGCGGGGTCGGTCGTAGACCGGGGCGCCGTCGGAGAGCGAGGCCGCGGGCACGCTGGCGACGACCGGGCCCTCGGGACCCTCGAGCACGCGCAGGAGCCCCACCCCGTCGACCGGCTCGGTCACCACCCCGACGACGGCCGCACGCACCTCCCAGCGCGCCGCCACCTCGAGCACCGCGTCGAGCGACGCCGGCTCCACGATCGCGAGCATCCGCTCCTGGCTCTCGCTCGTCATCACCTCCGCCGACGTCATGCCCGGCTCCCGCCGCGCCACCGCCGAGCAGTCGACGTCCATCCCGAGCCCGGCACGCGCCGCGGTCTCCGACGTCGCACACGCAAGCCCTCCCCCACCGAGGTCCTGGACGCCGACGACCAGCCCCAGATCGATGAGCTCGAGGCAGGCCTCGATCAGGCGCTTCTCCTCGAAGGGATCGCCGACCTGGACACTCGGGCGCTTCTCCTCGCTGCCGGTGCCGAGCTCGGCCGACGCGAGCACGCTCACCCCGCCGATCCCGTCCCTGCCGGTCGTCGAGCCGAGCAGGACGGCCAGGTTCCCCACGCCGCTCGCGCTGGCGAGGACGAGTCGCGAGGCGGGGGCGAGGCCGAGGCAGAAGACGTTCACGAGCGGGTTGTCCGCGTAGCACTCGTCGAAGACGAGCTCTCCCCCGACGGTCGGGACCCCGACGGAGTTGCCGTAGGAGGAGATGCCCGAGACGATGCCCTCGAGGAGCCAGCGGTTGCGCGCCCGGTCGAGCGGGCCGAGACGGAGTGGGTCGAGCAGAGCGACGGGCCGGGCACCCATGGTGAAGATGTCGCGGAGGATGCCACCCACCCCGGTCGCCGCGCCCTGGTGGGGCTCGATCGCGGAGGGATGGTTGTGGCTCTCGATGCGAAACGCGACCGCAACGCCCTCGCCGCCGTCGATCACACCGGCGTTCTCGCCGGGGCCGACGAGCACACCGGGCCCCTCGGTCGGGAGGCGGCGGAGGTGGAGGCGGGAGGACTTGTAGGAGCAGTGCTCGCTCCACATGACCCCGTAGAGCGCGAGCTCGACCTCGTTCGGCGGCCTTCCGAGCAGTCGCTCGATCGCGAGCGCCTCGCCCGCCGTCAGCCCCACCAGCTCGTAGCGCTCCACGGCGACACGCTAGCCCTGCGTCGCCCCGGCGGTACCCTGGCCGGGTGCGCATCATCGCCCTCGAGGAGCACATGCTGTCGAAGGACGTGCTCGCGTCCATGGGGCCCCCTCCCGCCAGCCTCGCCGGGGTCTCGGAGCAGCTGGACGACCTCGGTGCCGGGCGGCTCGCCCTCATGGATGCAGCCGGCATCGATGTCCAGGTGCTCTCTGCCGTCAGCTGGGGCGTCCAGGCGCTCGAACCCGTCCGCTCGCTGGAGCTCTCCCGGCAGCTGAACCAGCGCATGGCCGAGACGGTCGTCGCCCACCCGGGCCGCTTCGCGGCGTTCGCCGCGCTGCCGATGAGCGATCCGAGTGCCGCCGCAGTCGAGCTCCACCGCTGCGTCGAGGAGCTCGGCTTCGTCGGGGCGATGATCCACGGGCAGACCAACGGCGTGTTCCTCGACGATCCGGTCAACGAGCCGATCCTCGCAGCCGCTGAGGCCCTCGAAGTCCCGCTCTACCTTCATCCCGCTCCACCCCCACCGGCCGTCGCCGCGGCGTACTTCTCCGGCCTCGAGCCGGCGGTCGCCGGCGCGCTCTCCACGGCCGCATGGGGCTGGCACGCCGAGTGCGGCCTCCACGTCCTCCGGATGGTCGCAAACGGCGTGTTCGAGCGCTTCGCCGGCCTCCAGCTCCTCGTCGGCCACATGGGCGAGATGCTCCCGTTCTCCCTGGCTCGCGCCGACGAGCGCCTGTCCCCCCTCCTCCCGAGAACGCGGACGGTCGCCGACACGCTCCACGCACATCTGCTCGTCACCACCTCTGGCTACACGACGACAGCCCCGCTCCAGTGCGCCCTCGCGGTCTTCGGCGCCGACCGCATCCTCTTCTCCGTGGACCATCCCTTCGCAGACAGTGCCGCTGCGACCGCCTGGCTGACGAGTGCGCCGCTCAGCCCGGGGGACCGGGAGAAGATCGCGCACGGGAACGCCGAACGACTCCTGCGCCTGTAGCGCTCCGCGGCCCGACAACCGGTGGAGCTCTGGAGTGCACCGGTGCTCGGTGAGCGAGGTATGGTCGCAGTCCACCCTCGCTACAATGTGCGTATGCCTGCCACCAAAACGCGGAAAACTGCTCCCAAGAGCGGCCCGGGGAACCTGACCGACGAGCACAAGGAAGCCCTCGCCGTCGGACGAAAGGAGAGCCGGATCGTCCGGCAGTACCTCGATGCCATGGAACGCCACCAACCACGGCGAGGACGGCGGCGGACTGCGGAGTCCGTCGAGCGCCAGCTCGAAGTGGTCGAGCAGCGCCTCGCCGAGGCATCCCCCTACGACCGGATCCAGCTCCTCCAGCAACGGCGCGATCTCCAGAAGGAGCTCGAGCAGCTGCGGGCCGACGACAATCTTCCCGAGGCCGAGGCGGCGTTCATCGAAGTCGCCCGCTCCTACAGCGAGCGTCGGCACATCGCGTACGCCACCTGGCGAGAGTTCGGCGTGCCGGCGAGCGTGCTCAAGGCCGCAGGGTTGAAGGCGACCCGGGGCGCCTGACCCGCTCGCCGGACCCGCCCTCGTGGTGGCCCGCTACGCCGCCGAGCCTGCGCTCGCGCAAGGCTCCCGTCGCCGGGAGCGGGGCCGTCCCGGGTCTCCGGGCAGGCGACTCACGCAGGCGTCTGGACCCGGGCCCGTCCAGCCGTCTCGAGGAGCGAGGCGAGCAGGATCGCTCCGTCGCTCGAGCCGAGGAGCCGGGACGTTGCCCGCTCCGGGTGCGGCATGAGGCCGACGACGTTTCCGGCCCCGTTGGAGACCGCCGCGATGTTGCCGACCGACCCGTTCGGGTTGTCGAGGTAGCGGAGCACCACTTGCCCGGATGCCTCGAGCTCCTGCTCCAGGTGCGCCTCGCAGGTGAAGTTGCCACTGAAGTGATTGACCGGGAGGGTGAGACGGGTGCCGGGAGCGACGCCACGTGTCAGTGCCGATCCCGAGCGGACGACCTCGACGGCAACGGGCCTGCAGACGAACCGCCGGCCGGCGTTGCGCTGCAGCGCCCCGGGTAGGAGCCCCGCCTCCGTCAGCACCTGGAACCCGTTGCAGATGCCGACGACCGGCGCACCGTCCGCCGCAAGGCGGACTACGGCCTCCATCACCGGCGAGAACCGAGCGATGGCGCCCGGTCTCAGGTAGTCCCCGTGTGCGAAGCCGCCGGGCAGGACCACCGCGTCGTAACCCACGAGCGTCGCGCGCTGGTGCCAGACGAGCTCGGCGTCGGCCCCCAGTTCTGCGAGTGCCTCGACGGTGTCGTGCTCGCAGTTCGTCCCGGGAAAGACGACGACGGCGACCCGGGCGCTCACTGGAACGGGGCTCCCTCGTCCGCCTCGGGCTCTCCCACCGGGAGGTCCACCGGCGGTACCTCGTCGTCGGGGGTGTCGTCGAGCGCGACGAGTGTGGTCGTCTCCTCCTCGAGGACGGGGTTCACGAGAAGGCGTCGGCAGAGGTCGTCCACGATCTCCTCCGCCTCGTCCACGCTCACGGCCTCCACCTCGAAGCGGATGGCACGACCCATCGAGACGCGCGAGATGCCCTCCACACCGAGCGCGGCGATCGCACGCTCGACCGTCCCACCCTCCGGGTCCGCGATCCCCGGCCGGAGTCGCACCTCCACCAGCGCGGCGATCCGCATCAGTCGGTCTCCTCTCTCTGGTCCGTACCAGCGCCGGGGTTGGCAACACCAGCCCGGGCCGCGTACCCACCGTCGGCCGCGCTCGCACCACGCGCCCGTCGCCTCGCCTCCGGCCTGCTGGCGCGCTCCTCGGCCGTAGCCGCAAGGCTCCGCCCGGTGAGCAGACGGAACACCTCCGCATAACGAGCGCTCGTCGCTGCGACGATCTCGGCTGGGAGCGCCGGCGGTGGTGGTCGCTTGTCCCAACCGCTCTGCTCCAGCCAGTCGCGCACGGGTTGCTTGTCGAAGCTGGGCGGATGCGCGCCGGGATGCCACTCGGCCGCGGGCCAGAACCGCGAGGAGTCCGGCGTGAGCACCTCGTCGCAGAGCGCGAGGTGGCCGTCGATGAAGCCGAGCTCGAACTTGGTGTCCGCGATCAGGATCCCCCGGTCGGCCGCCCAGGCCGCAGCGCGGGCATAGGCGGCGAGGGCGATCGCCTCCGCCTCGCGAGCCACGTCGGTACCCACGAGCGCCGCCGCGGCCGCCCGGCTGATGTTCTCGTCGTGGCCCGCGCTGGCCTTCGTCGACGGCGTGAAGACCGGCTCGGGTAGCGCTGCGGACTCCTCGAGCCCAGCGGGCACCGCCTCACCGTGGACGGTCCCCGTCCGGCGGTACTCCACCCACGCAGAGCCGGCGAGATAGCCGCGGACGATGCACTCGATGGGCAGCATCTCCGCACGGCGGACGAGCATCGCCCGGCCCGGGACGTCCGCCGGCACCCCGGGCGGGAAGTCCCCCGGGTCGACGCTCAACCGGTGGTTCGGGGCAACGTCAGCGAGGAGGTCGAACCAGAAGTCCGAGAGCAGGGTGAGGACGCGGCCCTTGTCGGGTATCGGCTCGGAGAGCACGACGTCGAAGGCCGAGATCCGGTCACTGGCGACGAGGAGGAGGCGGTCGTCGCCCGCGTCGTAGACGTCGCGGACCTTGCCGCGATGGACCAGCACCAGCGAGCCTGCGTCCATCAGCCTTCCTCCCGCCGCCCGAGCGCGTCCAGAGCGTCGATGGCACCCCGAGCCCGGGCGACCGAGCGTCCGACGTCGAAGGCAGCCTCGAGCGCGGCCCGAACGGGAGCGGCCTCGGGTTCCTCCTCGAGCACGTCGCGAAAGCGCCGGTCCTCCTCGAACGCACGCCGGGCAGCGCGCTGCACGATCCGGTAGGCGACATCGCGCTCGAGGCCGGCGGCAACGAGTGCGAGCAGCACCGGCTGGCTGAAGACGACGCCGTGGCTCGCCTCGAGGTTCGCGGCCATGCGGTCGCGGTGGACCACGAGGCCGTCCACGAGCCTGGTCGCCTGCCGCAGGACGTAGTAGGCGAGGAGGCTCGCGTCGGGGAGTGCGACACGCTCGACCGAGGAGTGGGAGATGTCACGCTCGTGCCAGAGCGCGACATCCTCGAGGCCGGCCTGGACGTAGCCGCGAAGCAGGCGGGCGAGGCCGGAAAGGCGTTCGGAGAGCACGGGGTTGCGCTTGTGGGGCATCGCGGAGGAGCCCTTCTGGCCTGCGCCGAAGGG
>JAJYGW010000046.1 GCA_021790615.1 Actinomycetes bacterium
GTTCTGGGTGATCGGACAGGACCTCGGAGGCATCCTCACGGGGAGCGGCACCGACCCGAACAGCGGCCCCCTCTTCGTCCTGCTGGCCGTCGCCCTGTGGCAGGGCGTCCCTTCGGCGGCCCTCGACCGCCCTCGGGAGCTCCGTGGACACGTCTCCCAGCACGGAGTTGCCACCGCTGGCACGCTCGGCTCCCGGCCGACCTGAGGGCGACCGAGGCGATGCCCCGACGCGTTGAGGCGGCGAGCTGGCCTGCGATGGAGGCGCTCTCGGCAGTTCGGCCGGCCTCGCCGGGCCGGGAGTCGCGGCCGGGTCCCCTCGGGGCTCAGCGATCGTCGCGGACGAGCCCGCTCCTCATCTGGCGCTCGAGCCGCCGTCCGAGCGCCGCCCGGCGGAGCAGCTCGCTGGCGGCCGCCACCGTTGTACCTCCAACGACGAGTCCCACCATGTCCAACATCGCCTGTCTCCCATCGATCTCGCCCAACGGCGCTTCGAGCCGTCCGGCCCGAACAGCTCATACCCAACCGACGCCGGTCATGCCCCTCGCCTTGCACACGAGTTCGCTCGGGCCCCCCGGCGTGGCGCCCCCGGCCATTCCTGGCCAGATCCCCCGGCGGGCGCCGCAGCCAGGAGCGCCGGCCGGGGAGCACCGAGTCGGGTGGGTCGACAACAGAGGCTGTGGCGCGCCTGCCGCCTAGTGTCAGGCGCGTGTCGCTGCGGCTGCCGTCGCACATCTCTGCCTGCCTGCTCGATCTCGACGGGGTGCTCACCGAGACTGCCGTGCTCCATGCCGAGGCCTGGAAGCAGGCCTTCGACGAGCTCCTCGCCCGCCGAGCGGCCGAGGCAGGCGGCGCCCTCGTGCCCTTCGACCCCGTGGCCGACTACGACGAGTACGTCGACGGGCGACCGCGGGAGGACGGCACGAGGACCTTTCTCCGCGCCCGCGGCATCGAGCTTCCCGAGGGCCGTGGCGAGGATGCACCCGGCACCGAGACCGTGCACGGCATCGCCAACCGGAAGAACGACCTCGTGCTCGCGCTGATGGCAGAGCGCGGGGTCGCCGTCTACCCGGGATCCCTGCGCTTCGTGCACGAGGCGCGCCGGCTCGGTCTCGCGACCGCCGTCGTCTCCTCGAGTGCCAACACCGCCGCGGTGCTGCAGGCGGCGGGGATCGAGCGGCTCTTCGACGTCCGCGTCGACGGCATCGTCGCCGCCGAGGAGCACCTGAGGGGCAAGCCGGCGCCGGACACCTTCCTGGCGGCCGCCTCCCGCCTCGGCCGGGCCCCCGGCGACTGCGCCGTGTTCGAGGACGCCCTCGCCGGCGTGGCGGCCGGCCGCGCCGGAGGCTTCGGCCTCGTGGTCGGGGTCGATCGGGTGGGCGCGGCCGGGGAGCTCGCCACCCACGGCGCCGACGTGGTCGTCGCCGATCTCGCCGAGCTCATCGAGCCCTAGGGTGTTCCGGCACCCCGCCTTCAGCGTCGAGCCGTGGTCGGTGACCGAAGCGTCCCTCGACCTCGACCTCCTGGCGCAGAGCGAGTCGGTGTTCGCCCTCTCGAACGGGCACCTCGGTCTGCGGGGCAACCTCGACGAGGGCGAGCCCCACGGCCTGCCGGGCACCTACCTCAACTCGGTCTACGAGCTGCGCCCGCTGCCCTATGCCGAGGCCGGCTTCGGCTATCCCGAGTCCGGCCAGACGATCGTCAACGTCACCAACGGCAAGCTCATCCGCCTCCTCGTCGACGACGAGCCCTTCGACGTCCGCTACGGCGAGCTCGTCTCGCACCGCCGCACCCTCGATCTGCGCGCCGGCGTGCTTCGCCGCGAGGCCGAGTGGACGAGCCCGGCAGGCGCCCGGGTGCGGGTTCGCTCGACCCGCCTCGTCTCGCTCGTCGAGCGGGCGATCGCCGCCGTCCGTTTCGAGGTGGAGCCGCTCGATCGCGCCGTCCAGGTCGTCCTGCAGTCCGAGCTCGTCGCCAACGAGGCGCTCCCGGTGCGCCCCGCCGAGGACCCGCGGGCCGCGGCAGCTCTCGACCGCCCGCTCGAGATCGAGGAGGCACTCTCCTGGGAGTCGGGCGGCATGCTCGTCCACCGCGTCCGGCGCAGCGGCCTGTTGCTGGCGGCTGCCATGGAGCACGTCGTGGAGGCGCCCGGGGAGAGCGAGGTCTCGACCGAGTGCTCGCCCGATGTCGCCCGACTCGGCGTGATCGGGCGGCTCCAGCCGGGCGAGCGGCTCGTGCTCACGAAGTTCCTCGCCTACGGCTGGTCGGCCATGCGCTCGCGCCCGGCCCTGCACGACCAGGTCCGCGGGGCGCTCCAGGCCGCCCGCCACACGGGCTGGGAAGGACTGTGCGCCGAGCAGCGGCACTTCCTCGAGGAGTTCTGGGACGGCGTCGACGTCGAGCTCGACGGCGACCCGGAGGTCCAGCAGGCCGTCCGCTTCTCGATCTTCCACGTGCTCCAGGCCGGCGCCCGCGCCGAGGGACGGCCGATCCCCGCCAAGGGCCTCACCGGCCCCGGCTACGACGGGCACGTCTTCTGGGACACCGAGGTCTACGTGCTCGCCCTGCTCAGCCTGTGCCGCCCCGACGCCGTCGCCGCCGCGTTGTCCTGGCGGCATGCGACACTTCCGGCGGCGCGCGCCCGCGCCCGCCAGCTCCACCTCGCCGGCGCCGTCTTCCCCTGGCGGACGATCAACGGGGCCGACTGCTCGGCCTACTGGCCGGCCGGCACCGCCGCCTTCCACATCGGCGCCGGTGTGGCCCATGGCGTCCTCCGCTACCTGCGGGCGACGGGTGACGAGGAGTTCGCCGCCGGCACCGGGCTCGAGCTGCTCGTCGAGACGGCGCGGCTGTGGCGGTCGCTCGGCCACCACCACGTCGACGGCACCTTCCGCATCGACGGGGTGACCGGACCGGACGAGTACAGCGCGCTCTCCGACAACAACGTCTACACGAACCTCATGGCCGAGCAGAACCTTCGGGCGGCCGCCGACGGCTGCGCCCGCCACCCAGCCGCCGCCCGGGCCCTCGGCGTCGACGACGAGGAGGCCGCCGCCTGGCGCGACGCCGCCCGGGGCATGTACGTGCCCTACGACACCCGTCTCGGCGTCCACCCGCAGGCGGAGGGGTTCACCGACCATGAGGCGTGGGACTTCGCCGCCACCGATGCCGAGCAGTACCCGCTGCTCCTGCACTTCCCCTACTTCGACCTCTACCGCAAGCAGGTCGTGAAGCAGGCGGACCTCGTGCTCGCCATGCAGCTGCGCGGGGATGCCTTCACTCCCGAGGACAAGGCGCGCAACGTCGAGTACTACGAGCCGATCACCGTCCGGGACTCGTCGCTCTCGGCGTGCAGCCAGGCGGTGATGGCGGCAGAGACGGGGCACCTCGACCTCGCCTACGACTACGTCGGCGAGTCCTCGCTCATCGACCTCGCCGACCTCGAGCACAACACGAGCGACGGGTTGCACATGGCCTCGCTCGCCGGTGCCTGGATCGCCCTCGTCGAGGGCCTCGGAGGCCTCCGCCTGCACGAGGACCGGCTGCTGTTCCGGCCGCGGCTGCCGGACCGCCTGCACGGGCTGCGCTTCCGGCTCCTCTATCGCGCCTGTCGCCTCGAGGTCGAGCTGCGGGCGGCCGAGGCGCGCTACCGCCTGCTCGCCGGCGACGAGCTGAGCCTCTGGCACTACGAGACCGTCGTGCACCTCGAGCCCGGCGGTGAGGAGCGGCAAGCGATCCCACCCCTCGCCGCCGGCCGGCGGCCCCGCCAGCCGCTCGGTCGCGAGCCGCGCCGCCAGAGCCGCGGCCAATGAGCGCTGCCCGGCCGACCGCGTCGGCGCCGCGGCCGGCGCCATAGCCTTGACAGGGATGGCAACAGCAGCCGGCGGCCGACGCGACGGGTCCGCAGGACGCCTCCGCAGCTGGCTCGGCGTGCCCGGCGGGACGAGCTCGGTCGAGTGGGAGCCGGCGCGCGAGGAGCATCTGCGTGTCATTCGTCCGGTGAGCCGCCCGCCCGCCGACATCGACCGGATCCTCCATGTCGAGCCGGCGGAGCTCATCCGCCTCGCCTATGGCGGGGAGGCCCTCACGACGCCGCGCATCGTCCGCCTCCAGCTCTCGGGCCGCCTGCCCCGGCTGAGGCTCCCCGTGGAGGTCGACTGCCTGAGCCCGGTCACAGGCGGCGCCGAGGCGGGCATCACGATCCGCTGGCGAGCCGCCGCCCTCGGGGCGTTCTTCCCCGAGATGTCCGCCGACCTGCACGTCCAGCCGCACAGCTCGGGGGAGGCGTCCCTCGAGCTGGATGCCCGCTACCGGCCGCCACTCGGCCTGCTCGGCCTGCTCGCCGACCAGCTCGTCGGCCGCTTCGTCGCCGCCGCCACCGCTCAGCAGTTCCTCGAGCGGCTGGCAGCCAGCGTCGACGAGCAGGCCGCCTGACGGCGAGCGCCTCTGGCGCTGGGGCGACGCAGCCGGTCACGGCCGGCGGCCGCCGAGGCCTCTCGGCTCCCGAGCGCCTGCTCCGGCCTGAGCGGGCTCTCACGCCGACATCTCCGTGGGTGCCGGTGAGGCGTCCGCAGGCTTGACCGGCACTTTCACCTGCCGCTCAGGCACTTCCAAGCGGGTTCCCAGGGGCCCTTCACATTGACTTCAGGTTGACGGGGGATGGTGATGATGTGAGCGAACCATGTCCGATCCGCTGAACCCCGCGCCGCAGCACTCAGAGACCAGCGCTCGAACCGCCCGGAGGGCGGCGAGAAGGGAGAAGAGGCGCAGCCGGACCCGCCGCCAGCGCTGGACGCGGCGTGTCGTCGGCGGTGTCAGCGCTGTCGTCCTGCTGGCGCTCGTCGCAGGCGGCGCCGGCTGGTGGTACGTGAACTACCGGCTCGGCCAGGTGACACGCATCCACGTCCAGAACGGCGTCCTCGCGTCAACGCCCGCCAAGCCGGGCGCCCCCTTCAACGTCATGCTGGTCGGCTCCGACTCCCGCTCGTTCGTCCACACCCACAGCCAGTCGGTCGCCTTCGGCAACACCTCCACCTACGGCGGCCAGCGGAGCGACGTCCTCATCATCGCCAGGTTCGTCCCGGCCACCAAGCAGGTCTACCTCCTCTCGATGCCACGCGACCTGTGGGTCCACATCCCGGGGCACGTCCAGTACATCTCGGGGATGAACCGGATCAACGCCGCCTTCAACCAAGGCCCGGGCCTGCTCATCAAGACGGTCAAGCAGGACTTCGGGATCTCGATCTCCCACTTCGCCGAGGTGAACTTCCCTGGCTTCGAGAACATGGTGACCTCGATCGGCGGCATCAAGATCAACTTCCCGATGAAGCTGCGCGACCACTACAGCGGCCTCAGCATCCAGCACACGGGCTGCCAGCTCATCTCGGGGGGGATGGCGCTCGCCTACGTGCGCAGCCGGCACCTCTACTACTACCGCAACGGGCAGTGGAACTACGATGGGATGAGCGACTGGAGCCGGATCCTCCGCCAGGACGTCTTCTTCCACGCCCTGCTCGCCCAGGTGAAGGCGAACTTCACCAACCCGCTGGCGATGAACAACCTCCTCACGACCACCGTCCACAACCTCGCTTTCGACTCGACGTTCACCAACAGCGACCTGTTGCACCTCGCCCTCGAGTTCCGCTCGACGACCGGCGCCGACATCCACAACGAGGTGCTCCCGACGATCCCGACGGTGATCAACGGGATGGACGTCCTGCTGCCGGCGATGCGCTACGACCGCCCCATGATCCAGAAGTTCCTCGCCGAGGGGACGGGCCGGCACCCGGGCGCGCCGAAGGCTGCGTCGACGGGCTCCGGCCATTCGACGAGCACCACCTCGAGGCGCTCGACGAGCTCGAGCACCTCCTCGCCGCCCTCCACCACGACCACGACCACGACGACGCCGCCGGCGAACGTCGTGTTCGACACCCAGTCGGAGCCCTGGAACGGGACACCCTGTTGAGGAGGCTCCCGGCGCCCCGTCGCTACCCGCTCGCCAGCAGCGGCTCGGGGGAGCCTGTGTCGGCGTCACCGGGGACCAGGAGACTCGACCAGGCGTGACGCTCGAGGGGCGGGCACCTGCGGCGGTTCCCGTCCCGTCGTGGTCCGACGGCCTCCGGACCCTGTGGCACCTGCCGGCTGAACAACGACGTCTCCGCCCGGGCTCGGACAGCGTGCCCTCGCTCGCCCGGAGTGCACCACGCTTGCTCGTGCGCGCCGGGTCCGGTGATGCCCTGCGAGGATGGGTGGACGTCCTGTGGTCGGCCCGCTCTCGGCCGTGTGAAGAAGGAGCGAGATGCGCTACGGCATGATCCTTCCCGGTGGCAGCGCCCCCGAGCAGCTCCACCAGGCCACGCTGGCGGAGGAGTCGGGATGGGACGGGGTCTTCGTGTGGGAGGCCGCCTACGGGGTCGATGCCTGGTCGCTCCTCGCGGCGATCGCCGTCAGGACGACGCGGGTCACGATCGGGACGCTCTTGACGCCGCTTCCCTGGCGGCGCCCGTGGAAGGTGGCGAGCCAGGTCGCCACGGTCGACCAGCTCTCGGGAGGTCGTGTGGTTCTCACGGTCGGGATCGGGGCGATCACGGACGACCTCCCCCGCACCGGCGAGGTGACCGGACTCAAGGAGAGGGCGGAACGCCTTGACGAGGGGATCGACCTGATGCGGATCCTCTGGGAAGGCGGAACGCGGTACCAGGGTCGCTTCTACGACTACGAGGCAGGATCCCTCGACGAGCTCGCCTCGATGGGCGGACCCGTGCGGCCGCGCATCCCGATCTGGACGGTCGCCGTCTGGCCCCGAGCGAAGTCGATGAACCGGGCGCTGCGATGCGAGGGGGTGGTGCCCCAGTTCGAGGGGCTCGGCGACGACGCGCAGCCCGAGCACGCCCGGGCCGTCCGGGAGCACCTCGACGCCAGAGGAGGCTCCGGGATCGACGTCGTGGCGCAGGGCGAGACACCAGCGGACGATCCGGAGGCTGCCGCGGCCGTGGCTGCAAGGTGGGCTGAAGCAGGCTGCACGTGGTGGCTCGAGACGCGCTGGGAGATGCCGCACGGCACCGCTGAGCGGATGCGCCAAGTGACCGAACGGCTGAAGGCAGGGCCGCCGCGCCGTGCGTAGCGCCAGCTGCCGCAGCGTTCGAGACGACAGAGCTGGCCGACCTCAGCCTCGCGGGCTCCGAGTGATCGCACACGAACGGAGCCCGCGAGGCCCGGGGCAGACGCGAGCGTCGCGGTGATGGTGCCGGCCGGCGCGGCGAGGCTCACCTGCGCGCCGGGGTTGATCGCGGACAGCGTCGTCGAGGTGCCGTCCACCGTGACGACCGCGTCCACCCCGGTCCCGCTCTGCCCCGTTGTGAGCCCGAGCGTGGCGAGGGCGGTCCCGCCCGTCACGGAGAGGGTCGCGGCGCTCCCCTGCTCCGTCGTCGAGAGCTGGAGAGCGCCGGTCGACGACAGCGACGCGGTCACCCCGGCGCCGGCCGCCTTCGCTGCGGCATTGACCGACGCGACGAGCGCGGACGGCGTCTCGCCGGCGCCGGGCGCGAGCGTGAGGGTGTAGGCCGTGCCTCCGACGGAGAGCGCGAGAGTGTCGTTCGTGCCCGCCGTCACTGTCGACGAGGCCGCGAGCGGTGTGCCACCGGTCACGGATGCCGCCGCGGAGGACTGCGTGACGGCGATGGCGTGCGAGCCGAGCGCGAGCGTGGAGCTCGCCGAGAGACCGCTGAACCCGACGGCGGCACCACCGGTCGCGAGCAGCAGCGACGACGCGCTCGTCACGACCGATCCCGTCGAGCTCACCCCGCCCGCAGAGGCGAGCACGTTGCCCTGTGCGAGCTGGTCGACGGTGAAGCTCGCCGTCCCCTGCTGGGCGCCGGGAGAGGCCGTCGCGCTCGCGACGGACGAGTCGGACGACGTCGCCGCCATGAGGTTCCACGAGCCCGGCGTGCCGATCGCCTGCGCCGCGGTCACGAGCGCCTGGAAGTCCGAGTTGATCGTCTGGTAGTCGGCGCTCTGGGAGCCGAGGCTCGACTGCTCGTTCTGCAGGTTCGTGATCGGGATCTGGTA
>JAJYGW010000076.1 GCA_021790615.1 Actinomycetes bacterium
TCGCCACGGAGCACGTGTGCCCGCCCAGCCGGCGAGCAGCGCCGCGCCGACGGCCCCCGCCCGCTCGCCGTGCGCGGCGGCGAGCACGGGTACCTCGGGGCGGTGCCACGACGGGAGCAGCCGAGCGGCGAGGGCTTCCCGCAGGGGAGCGAGGAGCACCTCGCCCGCCCCGATCGGCCCTCCCCCCAACACCACCAGTTCGGGGTCGGTCACCAGCACGAGGTTGGCGAGCCCGATCGCGACCTGCTCGGCGAACGCTCGCAGGACGAGCATCGCTCCGGGGTCACCGCCGGCGGCGGCCTCCGTCACGTGCTCGCCCCGCACCGCCCCGCCCGGCTCCGCCCTGGTCGCCAGGCCCGGGGCGGTACCCTCGGCGACCGCGCGACGGGCGAGCAAGCCGAGCGCCGTCCCCGACGCCAACGTCTCCCAACAGCCTCGCTGTCCGCAGCTGCACTCGAGCCCGTCCCGGTCCACGACCATGTGACCGATCTCGCCGGCGAAGCCGTGCGCACCACGACGGACCGCGCCGTCCACGACCAGCGCCCCGCCGATCCCCGTGCCGAGGGTGACGACGAGCACGTCGCGCGCCCCCCGCGCCGCTCCCGTTCCGAGCTCCGCGACCGCAGCGGCGGTTGCGTCGTTGTCGACGACCAGTCGCCGCCCGGGCAGGAGCGCTGCGAGCGCCGGCAGGACGGCCAGGTTCGCGACGCCCTCGAGGTGCGGAGCGCTCGAGAGCGTCCCGTCGGGACCGACCAGGCCCGGGAGGCCGAAGCCGACGGGCATGGGGCCCCCGCTCGAGGAGTCCGGGTCCGGGTCCGCGGCCTCGAGCTCCCCGACCAGGGCGGCAAAGGTCGCGAAGAGCGCCGGCGCGCGTAGCGGGGTCTCGACGCGCCGCTCCGCGAGGACCGCGCCGCTCTCGTCGAGCAGCACGGCGTGCAACTTCGTGCCGCCCGCATCGATCCCGATCGCTCGCCGGGTCGGGTGAGCTCGGACGGTCCGGCTCAGCGCTGCTCCGACTCCACCCAGACCTTCAGCTCCTCGAGGGCGGTGTGGGTGATCCGGCCCTCGGCCCGGCGCTTGACGAACCCCGGGAGGGGGACCTGGAGCTCGACGAACAGGTCGTAGCGGGCGTCGGTCTCTCCCTCCGAGGTCCGCTCGAAGGCATACGAGCCATCCATCCTCGTGGTGAGGTCGCCCTCGGACTGCACCCAGCTGAGGGAGGCGGGCGCTGCGCCGTAGTCGTAGCGGAGCGTGTAGCTCGTGCTCCGCCCGAACGCCGCAGCACGAAACCGGATCGACGTGCCTCGACCCTCTGCGTCGCGTTCGAGCACCTCGACCTCCTTGATGTCCGCCGCCCACTCCGGATAACGCTCGAAGTCGACGACGGCCGCAAAACATCGCTCGGGGGCGGCACGGATGACCAGTCGCTCGGCGGCGTGTTCCGCCACGGGGGATCCTCCTCGGGGTATTCGTCGGGGTGTTCGTCGGGCTCGTCGTCGACCTCGGGCTCGTCGTCGACCTCGGGCTCGGCGGCTCGGCCGCGTCACCCTAGCAAGCCGCGCCCCCTCCCGACCATGCCGTCGTGCCGAGCGCTGCCGCAAGGAGGTGGGCGAGGCGATCGTAGGAGAAGCGCTCGACGGCACGCCGGCGAGCTGCCGCTCCGAGCTCGCGGCGGTGGTCGGGGTCCTCGAGCAGGCCCGCGATCGCCTCCGCAACGGCGCGCGGTGAGCGCGGGTCGACGACCAGCCCGGTCTCCCCATCCTCGACCGCTTCCGCCGCCCCGCCGCTGCGCCCCGCGACCTGTGGGACACCGGCTGCAGCCGCCTCGAGGAAGACGATCCCGAAGCCCTCCTGCTCGAGCCCGCCCCAGCGGCTCCGGCACGGCAGGGCGAAGACGTCTGCGGCTCCGTAGAGCAGCGGGAGATCCTGCTCCCGAACGGAACCGAGCAGCCGCACGCGCGCACCGGATGCAGCCGCCAGACCGTCCAACCGCTCGCGGTCCCTCCCCGCGCCGGCGACGAGCAGGGTTCCCCGGCGGGGGCCGAGACGGGCCATCGCGCGGATGAGGACGTCCATGCCCTTGCGCGGCACGAGACGGCTCACCGAGAGCACCACCGGAGCCTCCTCCCCGACGCCGAAGTGCTGCCGCGCGAGGGCGCGCTCCCCCGGGGAGAGGGGCCGGAACCGCCCAACATCGACGCCAGGCGGGATCACCGCAACCGAGGGGAGCGCTCCCCGGGCGGTGCGCGCCGCCTCGGACGCCACCCATGCGCCTGCGGCTACGACCGAGGTCGCCGAGGCAAGCACATGCGCAAGAGCGTGGCGGCTGAGGGGAAGCCGACCGGGCACGCTCACCTCGGCCCCGTGGAGGACCACGGTGTAGGGAAACCCGAGCGATGGCCCGAGCGCGCCCACAGGCAACGCCGGGTCGAGCACGACCCGGGTCGCGCCGATCTCCGCGGCGAGGCGGCGAACCCGCTCGGCCAGCGGAACGGTGGGGAGGAGCACCCGGCCGGGTACGCGATCCACGCGGAACGGCTGCGCGCGGTCGAAGGCCTCCGAACCCGGGAACGAGGTGGTGAGCACGGCGAAGTCGTCCGGATCGAGGCGGCGCCACAGCTCGTGGAGGTAGGACTGGATCCCACCGATCTTCGGAGGGAAGTCGTTCGTGACCAGGAGGTGCTTCATCCCGCGTGGGAGTCGGACAGTGCATGGGGGTCGGACGGTGCGTGGGGGTCGGACCGGGCGTGGTGTGGCCGGCGCAACCCGGCGGCCCGCAACCGTCTGACGAGCTCCCTCGCACCGACCGGCACGGCACCGAGCTCGAGCGCCCGCGCTCGCCCCTCTGTCGGGACGTCGTAGTGATCACCCTGGAAGGCCCGCCGCGGGATGCCGAGACGGGCGGCGAAGTCGTGGAGCTCGTCGAGGTCGGCGTCCGAGACCAAGTGCGCCCAGCGCCGGCCCCGCCACGGCCAGATCGCCTCGTCGACCAGGATCACCCTGCGGCGCCCGATGGGTACGGGCCCGACCCTCCGGCCATCCCCCACCAACGCTCGCGAGCCGAGAAGAGGTAGCGCTCGCTCAGTACGTTGAGTGTGCGCCGGGCGACGTCGAAACGGTCGGCGATACCCACCGCGACCTCGAGTGAGCTCGGTCGGGGCGGCTGCACCGCGCGCCACGCCGCGCGGTACCACTGCGGCCCGAGCGTCTCGAGCAGCGCCACCGCCGGGGGTACCGCGAGGCCGGGTGGGAGTCCCGAACCGCTCCCCACGGCCACACCAGCGCGCGCGGGGAGTGTGCGGAGGAGCCGCCCCTCTGCGTGCGGCCCGAGCCCACCCGCGGTGTGGTCGGGGAACACGCCGGTGAGGAACAGGGCGACGTCACCGAGCCGGCGGTAGAGGCCCGGGCGCTCCGGCACCGGCACGACCTCGAGCAGGCTTGCAAGGCGTACCGGATCGAGCTCGTTGAACCGTTGCCGACGCAGCCCACGCCTCGTCCGTAACACGACGCTCCCGCTCGCGAGGGTGGTGAACGACGCGAGGAGGGACGCGAGGAAGAACCGCCGCTCGGGAGCTTCCAACAGCTCGACCAGGTCCGCCGGACCGAGCACAGGCACCCGCCGACGCGGTCCGACCCACTCGGGGACCGACGGGGCCGCGGCGAGGTCTCGCGCACCCGCCTCGACCACCGCGGCGAAGACCAGGAAGGGCGAGGTGGGGGCCAGTGCGACACCCCCGGGCTGGTGTCCCTCGCCGACGCCAACGGCGAGCAGGCCGTCGACGACCTCGGCGCGCGCGAGCACGTCGACGAGCAGTGCGGGATCCCTTCGGAGCTCGGCCGGATCCACCGCCGCCAGGCGGGCCAGCTCGGCCAGGTCTTCCCGACTGAGGTGCTCACCGTAGGCGACACCGAGCCACGGGGGGTTGCGCGAAGCTTCGCCCCTGCCTCGGGACAGCTCAGCCATCGACGTGGGTGCGGCCAGCAGGGTCGCCCTGTACGCGCGGAGATTCGACCACACCGGGAAGTTACCAGGGCCTGCTCGAAGGCCGTGGGGCGACGGCTCGACCGCGGTGGGCTGGTGGCCCGAGCCGCGTCGCCTCGGCGCGCTAGCGTTGGGCGTGCTCTCCGCCTTCGTCCTCGTCAGCGCCGAACCCGCTCGCATCGCCACGCTCGCGGAGGAGCTTGCAGACACCGACGGGGTTGCGGAGGTCTACTCGGTCGCCGGCGAGGGGACTGATCTCGTTGCCGTCGTGCGGGTCCGCCACCACGAGGAGCTCGCAGAGGTGGTGACCGGCCGGATCGGGCCGAAGCAAGGCATCCGCTCGACGCGAACCCTGATCGCGTTCCGGGCGTTCAGCCGGCGGGACCTCGAGGCGATCTGGGACCTCGGCCCCCTCGACTGATCTTCCGACCCCCCGGGTCGGGGACTGCCGCCCGGCGGAACGGCGCCCCGAGCGGAACGGCGTGCGGGGCACGGGGTGCGCCGCTCGGGCAGTTTCAGCAGTTCGCCGGTGGCGTCGCGCCGGGGCTGATCGGCGAGAGCTGGATCGACCAGATCGTGGCCGGGTCCAGCGCGGGGTCGAGGCTCCGGGCGACAGCGAGCACGTTGCGGTGGACCGCCGCCAGCACGAGCCGGCTCGTGAAGACCATCACCTCGCAGCTCGGCGCGCCGGCCGGCTCGGCTCGGGCGAGGACCAGATGGGCGTCCGGGGGGAGCTCGTCGAGCACCCAGTGCTCCGCCCCCGACACCGGCAGCGGCGGCTCCAGGTTCAGCACGTAGGAGAGCGCCCGGCCATAGACGAAACGCACCGAGGCGTAGGTGTCGAGGCCGTCGGAGTTCCGCGGCCAGAACCCGGTCCCGTTCGGGACGAGCGGGTCGGGCGTGTGGTTCGCGTACCACTGGGCCTTGGTAGCCCCCCAGCCGACGAGCGGCGGCGCCGCCGGCACGATGGTCGTGGACGTGGTCGGCGATCCCCCGCCCGACGAGCCCGAGCCGCCCGAGCTGGAGGAGCCCCCCGAGGGGGACGACCCCGCCGTCGCAGGCGCCGACGCAGACGTCGTCTCGCCCCCGGCATCCTTCCCGCTCGATGCCTTCCCAGCCGAGCGGGCGGGCGAGTTCGACGCCCGCGTCCCGACGGCCGCCGGAGCGCTCGTCGTGCAGGCGGCAGCGAGGACGCCGAGCGCGCCGACCAGCAAGCCGGCGAGCGTCGCCCGTCTCCTCCGCCTAGCCGCCACGCGCAGCCTCCTCGCCGGCCGCCCGGGAGGTCGAGATCAGCGCGTCCAGCGCCGCGGCAGCGCGCCCCTCGTCGAGCACCCGCGCCGCCATGCCCACCCCGCTCACGAGATCCTCCACGGCGCCCCCGACCACCAGCCCGGCCGCCGCGTTCAACACGACGATGTCACGTGCCGGCCCCGACGCGCCCCCGAGCACCGCTCGGGCGATCGCGGCGTTCTCCTCCGGACCACCGCCCTCGAGGTCTGCGAGCGTGGCTCGCGCGAGCCCGAGCTCGCCCGCGTCCACCCTCACGGCCCTGCTGGCGCCACCCTCGTCGACCAGCTCCAGCATCGTCGACGGCCCGGTCGTCGACAGCTCGTCGAGGCCGTCGTCACCGAAGCAGACGATGGCATGCGTCGCACCGTTCGCGCGGAGCACGCCGAGCATCTTCGGCGCCATGTCCGCGTCTGCGACCCCCACGACCTGGCGGCGGGCGCGAGCAGGATTTGCGAGCGGGCCGAGGAAGTTGAAGACCGTCGCAACGCCGAGCTCCCGTCGGACCGGAGCGGCGAAACGCATGGCGGGGTGGAACCGCGGCGCGAAGCAGAACCCGATCCCGGCGTCCTCGATGCAGCGGGCAACGCCGGCCGGCCCGAGGTCGATCACCACGCCGAGCGCCTCGAGCAGGTCCGCAGAACCAGCTCGCGACGAAGCAGCCCGGCCGCCATGCTTGCAGACGGGCACGCCGGCACCCGCGACCACGAACGCGGCGAGCGTAGAGACGTTGATGGTCCGGCGCCGGTCTCCTCCCGTGCCGCAGGTGTCGACCACCCGGGCAGCGAGATCGCCGGGCAACGGCAACGCTTCGGCGAAGGCGAGCATCGAGCGCACGAGGCCGGTCATCTCCTCGACGGTCTCGCCCTTCACCCGGAGCGCCGTCACGAAGGCCGCGAGCTGTGCAGGCGAGGCCTCCCCGGCGAGAACCTCCCCGAGGACGAGCTCCGCCTCGTCAGCGGAGAGGTCGCCCCCTCCGATCAGCCGACCGAGCACTCCCGGCCAGCCCCCGACGTCGCCGAGGCTCAGTCCCACCCGCGCCTCAGTCCCACCACAGGTGCTGGTCGAGGATGCCCCTGCCGATCAGCGAGAGCTGGACCTGCGAGGTGCCCTCCACGATCGTGAGCTGTCGAGCGTCCCGATACCAGAGCTCGGTCGGATGGTCCTTCATGTAGCCCGCCGCGCCGAGGAGCTGCACTGCGAGCCCCGAGGCACGCACCGCGAGCTCGGTCGCGAAGTACTTGGCCATCGACAGGTAGGGCACCCACTCCTTGGTGAACTTGCCCTGGTCCGCGAGCCAAGCCGCCCGGTAGGTGAGCAGGCGAGCCGCTTCGATGTCCACGCCGACCTTGGCGATCTCCCACTGGATGCCCTGGAAGTCGGCGATGGTGTGGCCGAAGGCGGGCCGTGCCTTCACGTACTCGGTCGCGTACATGAGCGCCGCCTCCGCCAACCCGAGCCCCCGAGCCGCCACGACCGGGCGCATCGCGTTCAGGCCGAGCATCGCGAGCCGGAAGCCGCCCACCTCGCCGATCACGTTCGCCGGCGGGACCCGCACGTCGTCGAGCGTGAGCTCGCCGGTGTCGACCCCACGGACGCCCATCTTGTCGTCGGTGCGGGCGACGGCGACGCCCGGCCAGTCCCGCTCGACGATGAACGCGGAGATCGAGTCGTGCCGGCGGGAGTCGACGTCACCGGTCTTGGCGAAGATCGTGTACCAGTCCGCCTGGACGACCCCCGACATCCAGCACTTCCTGCCGTTCAGCACCCAACCGCCCGGACGCTCGGGATCGGGCACCGCCTTGGTCCGCATCCCCATCACGTCGCTCCCGGCCTGCGGCTCGGAGAGGCCGAACGCCGCCCGCTGGCGTCCCGCCGCGACGCCTGGGAGGTAGCGGTGCTTCTGCTCCTCACTGCCGGCGATCAGGACCGGGCCCGTCGGGAGGCGGGTGAGTAGGAGCATCAACGCCGCCGTGTTGGATGCCTTCGCGACCTCCTCGATCGCGACGGTGAGGCCGAGGATCCCCGCCCCTGAACCGCCGTAGGCCTCGGGGATGCACAGCCCGAGCAGCCCGGCATCGCGGAAGAGCTCGAAGAGGTCTTCCGGATAGCGACCGGACTCGTCGATCGCGCGGGCGCGGGGCACGACCTTGTCCTTGGTGAGGCGCCGGACCGTAGCGACCAGCTCGGAGAGCTCTTCGGGGAGGGAGAAGTCCACCCCCGGATCGTAACCCGCAGCGGTCGGGGTCCTGGCGACGCGAGCGCCGCTCCGCCCTCCGCTGCCCTCTGAAGGTGTCCACGGTCGCCTCCCGGACCGCGGTGGTCTCGCGCAATCGAGCGACGCGCCCCTCGGGTGCCTCCGGGGCTTCACCCTCGGTCACCTCCGGCGGAAGACCGTCCTCACCAGCACGCGCCTGGCTCTCCGAGCGGGGGCACCAGTTCTGGCTGGTGGTCCTGGCCGTGACTGCGGTCGGGAGCTGGCTCGCCCTCCACGACCTCGCGGGGCCGAGCCCCTGGTCCGACGAGGTTTCCCGTGTCGCCATCGCCGGCGGCGTCGGGCCCGCGCTCTGGCACGGGATCGCCTCCGACGGCGGGAACATGGCCCTCTACTACCTACTCCTCCGCGTCGAGATCAACCTCGTCGCCGACGGGCATGAGGCGCGCAGCTACGCGCTGGTCACGCTCCTCGTGGTCGCCGCCTGGTGGGCGTTCCTCCGCCTCGCCGAGCGCCCGAGCTGGCGCCGGACCGTCCCCTGGGTCCT
>JAJYGW010000231.1 GCA_021790615.1 Actinomycetes bacterium
TCCGGCGGACGCGGTGACGAGCAGCCGGCCCGCCTCGTGGGCGCCATAGATCAACCCGGCGGTCGAGAGCCCTGCCGTCCCGACCCAAGCCATCGTCACCGGAAAGGCGAAGAGCAGGTGGTCGTTCGGCGTCGTGTAGTAGAGGCCCTGCGACCAGATCGACAACAGCGCGGGCGAGAGCACGATGGTCGTGAGCACCCGCACTCGCACGAGCGACGGCCGCAGCAGGACCCAGGGGATCAGGGTGAGGCCGAAGAGCACGTAGACCCACCCCCAGGAGAGGAACACCGACGCCACGCCGATCACCACGGGGTAGAGGAGCTTGATCCGCGGGTCGAGCCGATGGATGGGCGTGTCGGCGGCCTCGTAGGAGAGGACGTTCCGGAGCCCTTTCAGACCGACGAACCGGAGGAACACCGCAGGGCCGATGAGCGGCACGAGGAAGGTGATCGCGTAGGCGACGACCGTCTGGCCGGCGAGCGTGTCGAACAACGCGTGGTGGAGCGTGTCCCACATCGTCACACCCTCCCGAGTGCGTCGGCGATCGCAGCCGCGAGCTCGTCGACGCCGAGTGCCACCGCCGGTGGGCGGTCCTCGATGCTCGCGTGGAGCCGGGAGACAGCAGGCGGCCGAACCCCGCTGGACTCGAGGAGCTCGAGCGCCGCGAACGCCTCGCGTGGCGGCGCGTCGAGGACGACTCGACCGTCCCGAAGCGCCACGACCCGGTCGGCGAAGCGCGCGACGAGGCGCATGTCATGGGTGATGAGGAGGCAGCTCAGGGCGCCGAGGGACTCGCGGACGCGACTCAGGAGCTCGAACAGCGCCATGGCGTGTGCCTCGTCGAGCCCGGTCGTCGGCTCGTCCAGGATGAGCCCCCTCGGCGCTCTCGTGAGCAGTGCCCCGAGTGCCAGCCGTTGACGTTCGCCGCCGCTCAGCTCGTAGGGGTGCGCACCGAGTCGCCCCGAGAGGCCGATCAGTTCGGCCACCTCACCCGGGGTCGGCGCCCCCGGGCCGGCGGCAACGCGGTTCTTTCGAGTGAAGTCGAGCTCCGCCGCCACGGTCTCCGTGAAGAGCATGTCGTCGACGTTCTGGAAGAGGTAACCGACGTGCTCGGCCTGGCGGGGGATCCGCCCGAACTCCACCGGCCGGCCGAAGCAGGCCGCGCTGCCTCGACGTGGCTCGACGAAACCCATCAGCACGGAGCCGAGGGTCGTCTTCCCAGACCCGTTGGCGCCGACGAGCGCAACCCACTCGCCCTCCTCGACCCGCAAGTCGACCCCTCGGAGCACCAGCTTGTCCTTGAAGGCCACCTCGACGTCGGCCACCTCGAACGCCGCATGGTCGCCCCGCGCCGCATCCGGGGCGCCCGGCGATGCAAGTGGCAAACGGGTGGCGAGGAGCCCCGCGCTCCTGAGCCGGGCTGCAGCCTCCTCGACCGTGAGCGGCGCGGAGCGTGCTCCGACCTCCTGCGCCGCAAGCTCGGGAGACGCGCCGGGGATCTCGACAGGGGGTGTGTCGAGCCGGGCGCCGTCCGCGCGTGTGTCGAGCCGCGTGCCGTCCGGTGGTGGCTCGGCGAGGCGCGCCCTCGGGGCCGCCGCGTTGCGCAGCTCGATCGGGGCTGCTTCGGGGCGGAACGCGCGCGGAAGCACCTCGGCGAGGAGCGCGAGCTCCGGCGGGCGAACGCCCGCCTCCCGCCAGGGTGCACTCGGGAGGAACGCGACACGCGGCGCCTCATCCAGCACGACTCGCCCGCCGACCACGAGCACGATCCGGTCGGCGTGGCGCGCAACCTCGTCGAGCTTGTGCTCGACGACCACCACGCCGCACCCCCCACCCATACGGAGCGCCGACAGGACGGCGAGCACCTCCTCAGTGCCGACGGGGTCGAGGTCTGAGGTCGGCTCGTCGAGCACCAGCATCGGCGGCTGCATCGCGAGCGCGGCCGCGATGGCGACGCGCTGCTTCTGGCCGCCCGACAGGGAGCTGATCGCCGCGGACGCGAGCCCGCCCACCCCGGTCAGCTCGAGCGAGCGCGCCACCCGGTCGACGACCTCGGCATGGTCGAGGGCGAGGTTCTCCGGGCCGAACGCGACTTCCGCGTCGACCTGGTACTGGATGAGCTGGTACTCCGGGTTCTGGAACACGATCCCCACATGCTGCGCGGCCACGTGCAAGGGGAGGTCCCCGAGGTCGACCGCAGACCCTCCGTCAGGCTGGAACGTCACCGCGCCCCGAAACCTCCCGCCGATCCGGCCGGGGATGAGCCCGGCGAGGGCAAGCGCCAGGGTGGACTTCCCGCTCCCGGACGGGCCGGCGACCACGACGAGCTCACCGGTCCGCACCGAGAGGTCGACTCCGGCAAGTACCGGGGTCTCCGAGTCGCCGTAGCAGAACTCGTCCACGACGGCCCGGAGCAGCCCGCCTCGCCAACCGGTACGTCGCCCGGTTGGAGGCTGACGCAGCTCAGCGAACATGCTTCGGACGGCCGTCTGCGACGTCCAGACCGGCCCCTCCGTGCTCCGCGCGGCTCTCGTCCCGGAGCTTGCGCCCGAGGCCGAACCAGCCGACTGCGAGGACGATACCGAGCATCACCGCCATGATGATGAGCGAGGTCCCCGACGAGTGGGTCTTCGCGAAGGTCCCGCCGAGCACCGGGAACACCGGTGTGGCGTCGGAGCTCAGGCCGTTCGTGAAGAACAGGATCAACCCGTCGACGAGCAACAGGGCAGCGACCACCGAGCCGGCGATCGTGAGTCGGCGCACCATCTTGTAGCGCTGTGTCATCGCAGTCCCTCCGTACCTCGTGCCGATCCGCTGCCGTCGATGCCCGGGAAGCCTCCCCGGCCCGGCAGAGGCTGCGGTGAGCCGCCGTCGTTCCCACCGCCGAGCGGGCCCGCGGTCGGTTCGCTCCCGAGCCCGCCGGGCTGATCTGGGCGCCAGCCAGCAACCTCCGAGCGGAGAACACCCCCCGGCGAACCGCTCCCGGACGACAGACCGAGGCCGGACTGGATGGGCTCGACCCGACTGGTAGCCAACGAGCTCCCGCCCCCTGCGCCGCTTGCGCCGCCCGCTGCGCCGAGCGGCGCGGGGAGCGACTCCGCTCGCGCCTTCGTCGCCCGGGGCGCGCCCCCCGCCCCTGCGAGGGCGCCGACCGAGCGGGCCACCCGAACTGCGAGCGGGGCCGTGATCGCCGCCTCGATACCGTTGCCGAGGCCGTTGCCGAGAATGCCTCCGCCACCGGCGATGTTGGTGCCGATGAAGCTCGCGTAGGTGTGGATCTGGCCGTTCAGGAACGGGTCGAGCACGGCGTCGCCGATGATCACGTTCGGCACGGCACGCAGGAAGCCGATGACGAACCCGTCGAGCAGGATCGCCTTCGCGTCGTCGAGGAGCCGCTCCCCACGCATCATGATGTAGAGGTCGGCGAACACACCCTCGTCGAGGGCGTCGGGCCAGATCTGGGGACGCACGCCGTGGGTGGTGAACATGATCTCGCCGAGGAGGCGCTTGACGAAGATGAGCGCGGTCACGGTACCCGGTTTCCGGATCGTCGCAACGGCGACCATCACGATGAACAGGTACGGGAGGTCCGGGAGCTGGATCCAGTTGAGGAAGTTCCCTGCCACCGGCACGCTCGAGATGAGCGGCCCGAAGAGCTGGTCGTTGAGGAAGCTGTCCCAAGCGAGCAGCATCACCGCCAGGATGGCGAGAGTGAAGACGTCCTGCGTTGCCCATTTGGCTCGCTCGTCTCGCTTCCAGAGGAAGAGGATGGCGAGGCCACCCAGGAGCACGAGCCAGGTCCCGACGTAGAGCAAGACCTTTGCCGTCCCCCCGGGATCGAACGTGTCGTAGAGAAAGCCGTGCAGATGGGCAGTTGCCGCAATCAACATCGTCCCGCCTCCTTGTCCTCTCTGTCGTGTGGACTGCCGTCGTCACTTGCCGCCGCGGGCGAGCTCCTCGCTCGCTGGTCCGTCGTCACGTCCCACTACCGGCCCGGCACCCCCACCGAACCGGCCATGTCGCTCACCTCCTCGAGCTCCGCCAGACGGAGCACCGCGTCCAGCCCACGGACGGCTCCCCGACTGACCGGAGGGAGGATGAGACAGGTGCAACCGAGCTCGACTGCACCGCTGTCGGCGCGCCCGTTGTTCCCGACCATGAGCGTGCGGCTGGGTTCGATGTGGAGCGCGCGAGCCGCGAGCGCGAACAGCTCGGGTTCCGGCTTCGCCATGCCGTGCTCGTAAGACAGCACGAAACAGTCGACGAGGTCTGCAAGCCCGGCTCGCTCGTACCCCACCCGGATGTTCCATCCCGTGTTCGAGACGATGCCGACGGCGAGACCGGCCCGGTGGATCGCCTCGAGGGTGGCCCTGGTGTCCGGGTATGGGATCATCGAGCTGGCGCTCGTCTTGAACTCCCGGTAGAAGGCCTCGGCAAGACCCGGACAGAGCCCGTCGAGCGGCTCGTAACAGCGGAGGTAGTAGCGACGATGACCGTCGGCTGACCGGTTTCGCCCGAAGACCAAGTCGGTGTCGTCGACCGAGCGCTTCGCGCGCTTGACCGACTCCCACGCCTCGCGCGCCGCGTCGGCATCGACGGTCGCCCCGAGCTCGCCGGCGAGCGACACGATCGCCGGGGGTGCCAACGGCTTGTGGAACAGGGTGTCGCCATTGTCGAACAGCACCGCATCGAATCGCGCCACGCCGTCTCCTTTCGGCTCCCCACCGAGCCACGACCGCGACGGTAGGGACGCAGCGTTGCTACCCGGGAAGACTCGGGTGACGCCGAGGAGAACTCTTGGAGACCGCGCAGCGACCGCGAGGTGACGGCTGGGTGAGCTTGCTCGCTCGCCTACGAGCGAAACGAGCTTTCTGGCTCGCCCATGGCAGTCCCATCCGGCCGCTCGGCGGGAGAACGCAACACCACCCGGCTCACCGTGGCGGGTCGACCCCGCTCGGCCCGCCGCACGGGCGCGGTCACCACGAGCCCGGCTCGCTCCAGCTCGGCTCTCGCCGACGCCAAATCCCGTGCCGCCACGTTCCGGCCGAAGTAGTCCGCCTGCTCCGAACGGGTGAGGCCCCGCTCCCCTGCCGCTGCCAACGCCTCGAGGAGTCGCGTCGCGAGGTCAGACGGCCCGTCCGCCGCGAGCACGAAGCGGCTCGACGCCTCGCCGTAGCGCCACAGGGCGAGCGCAGCCTCGAGGTTCGAGCGGCTGATCACCGCCGATCCCTCTGCGAGGGCGTACGCAACCGAGAGACGCGTCACCTGGCGCGAGGCGCGCGCGAGGACGAGACCGAGGAGACCCTCCTCTCCCCCCAGGGCCAGCTCCTCGTACACCTCAGCCCAGCGCTCGGCCGCCGCTGGCGTGCGCGCCAGCAGCCCCACACTGCGGACGGCCTCGAGTGCCGACGCCATGGCCCGACCGTGGCGGAGCAGGACGTCGCTGGGGACGTTTCCCTCGTCGACGAGATGCTGACGGCGGGCGGCGAGCACCACGAGGAACCGGCTCACGAAGGACGCTCCCGGCCCGGTCATCGAGAGCTGGGAGCGCAGCTGGTCAGCCGTCGCATGGGCGACGATCCCGACGTGGTGGCGCTCGACGACGAGGCGGTGACGCCGTGCGGGGAGATCGAGCGGGTGACCGTCCCAGGCGTTTCGGATCACCCAGGCGAGTGGCGACGTCGGTCGCGCGGCGACTGCGAGCGCGCGAGTGAACGCCGGCTCGAACACGAGGAGCCGCTCGTCACTCCCGGGCGCCGGATGGCGAGCGGTGTCGCCGAGACGCACCGCCCACGGCGGGGGGGGACTCACGAGCGCGTCGAGCACGGCCTTGCCGTTCCCGAGGCCGGTGAGGACCCGGGCCCGCGCGAGCCATGGGTCGACGACGTCGAGGAGGGCCCGGGTGACCGCCCAGGAGAGGCCACGGTTCGCCGTCGGCGTCTCGGCGACCACCAGGGCGAACACGCCCCCGGTCTGACGGGCGTTCCCGGCGTCCACGTGGGGTGCCCCGCCCGCGGCGACCCCGAGGGCGACCAGCACGCTCGCCAGGAGCGCAGCCGGGTCCGCCTCGGTGAACGGTGCGGCCTCGTGGACGAAGAGCCCGACTGGTCCCGTCAGCGCAGCGTCGTCGAGCACGGGCACGCGCCGCGAGCCAGCGCCTGGGTCGGGCGGGTGGGCCTCGGCCACGACCTCAGCCTAGGTGCGGCGGTCGGGCGCGTCCCGACCGGTTGCGCCGAGGCCAGCTGGCCGAGCTCGGCGCCGTACCCTGGCCGGGATGAGCGACCACCGAACCCCATCCCAGTCGGACGCGCTCCCTCACGAGGAGCCCGACGTCGCGCACGTGGGCGCTCCCGTCGCACCGGCGCCTCTGGCGCGACCCGTGCCACCGGACGAACGCGGCGATCAGGCCAGACCCCCCGTGCTCCTCGCCGTGCGCGCACACCCCGACGACGAGGTGATCGCAACCGGGGGCACGCTGGCGAAGTACGGTGCCGCCGGCTGGGAGACGGTCGTCGTGACCTGCACCGACGGCGCGCAGGGGGACGGACCCGGCGGGGTGAAGCCCGGCGAGCCAGGCCACGAGCCTGCCGCGGTCGTGGCGACCCGTCACGCCGAGCTGGTGCGGTCCTGTGCTGAGCTCGGGGTCACCCATCTCGAGTTGCTCGGTTACGGTGACTCCGGCATGGTCGGCTGGTCGGCGAACGACGACCCGAGCGCGTTTGCGAACGCCCCGATCGACGAGGCGGCCGAGCGGCTCGCAGCGATCCTCGGGCGCTACCGACCCACGGTCGTGCTCACCGACGACGCGAACGGCGGCTACGGCCACCCGGACCACGTCCAGACCCACCGCGTCACGGTGGCGGCGCTCGAGCGAGCCGCGCTCCCAGCAAGCCTCTACTTCGCCGCCATTCCACGCCGGCGGATGCGCGACCTGTTCGTCGCGGCTGCCGCGGCTGGGCTCGACGTCGCCGCGCTCGGCTTCGACCCGGACGCGCCCCCCGACCCGGACTTCGGCACGGACGACGACCGGCTCACGACCGTGATCGACGTCCGCGACTTCGTGGCGCAGAAGCGCCGGGCGCTCGAGGCGCACGGGAGCCAGGTCGACGACTCGTTCTTCCTCCGCATCCCCGAGGAGATCTTCACCCTGGCCTTCGGTGAGGAGTTCTTCGTCCGCTCGGGGGCGGCCGTCCCGGAGAGGCTGGAGACAGCACTCGGCGTCGCTCCGGCGGGCTGACCCGACTGGGTCGAGCCGCCAGCGGCGAACCTCGGCCGGGCTCAGCGTCCGCCCAGGTGCTCTCAGCCGCCTACCAGCTGCCCCTGGCAGGATCGTGCCGTGGCAATGTCGACGACAGCGGGGAGCCGGACGCCGAAGAGGGCAAGCGGAGCCGCACGGCGCCCGGCGCGAGCAGGGGCCACCGGCCGGCCGCGAGCGGCGGGCCGAGAACCGGCTGTCGCGGCGCGCCCCCCGAGCGACCTCGCGCTCCGTGCGTTCCTCCTCGTCGTCGGCCTCGGTCTGGGGCTCGTGATCGGCCTGGCGATCGTCGACGAGACCGGCTCCGAGCTGGCCACCCGGGGAGGGCTGGTCACCTTCGCCGGGAACCTGACCGGGCTCGTCGGGACCTACCTGGCGCTGGTCATGGTCTTGCTCGCGAGCCGGCTCCCCGTCATCGAGCGGGTCCTCGGCCACGACGGCCTCCTCCGCTGGCACCGGCGCCTCGGCCCGTGGCCGCTCAGCCTCCTGTTCGCCCACGCCGTCCTCGTCACCCTCGGCTACGCCCAGGCGGCCCGGACCGGGTTCCTCCACGAGCTCGGCACCTTCATCAGCGCGTACCCCGACATGCTGGCGGCCACCGTCGCGCTCGGCCTGCTCGTCCTGGTCGGCCTCGCCTCGATCGGCGCCGTCCGTCGGCGGCTCCGCCGGGAGACCTGGTGGGCCCTGCACCTCTACGTCTACCTGGCCATTGCGCTCGCCTTCGCACACATCCTGGTGCTCGGCCAGTCCTTCGTG
>JAJYGW010000243.1 GCA_021790615.1 Actinomycetes bacterium
CAGCCTTGTATCGTAGCCGTCCCACGCGGCCCTCCGAAAGGAGATGTTCGTGGCGGTGACGTAAAAGACACGGCCGGTCAGCAGGGCGATGACCGCCACCGCCGAAAAGAGCAGAGTGGGGTAGATGCGGCCCCACCAGGGTGCATCGGCGAAGCTACAGGGGCCCGCGACCGCGACGAAGCGGGGATGCTCCGAGAAGGCCAGGTCAATCCTCGAAAGCCACGACTCATGGAACGTGGTATCTGCGTCCGTGGAGACGATGATCTCGCCAAGGCTGTGCTCGGTGCCGGTTTGGCGTGCGTGGCAGACCCCGGATCTGGGCTCGGCCACGACTCGCGCGCCGTGGGCCCTCGCTATCTCGGCGGTGTCGTCGGTGCAGTTGTTGTCGACAACGATGACCTCGACGGCGCCGGGAAAGTCCTGGCGAGCGAGAGAGGCGAGCGTGGCACCTATGTAGTTGGCCTCGTTGTACGCCGGGATGACGACGCTGAATCGAGGCCGGTCGGTCGAGGACATCACGAGAGCCTAATACGTAGCTGGCGCGGAAAGTGGATGGGCGTAAGCTCGCACGTGGTCCGAATCTTTCCGAGACTAACTCCTTGACCCAGGAAGGACACCGCTCGAGGTGACTTACGACGTTGCTTTGATCCGTGCGAGGTTTCCCGCGCTCGCCGACGACGGTGCCTAGGCTGCCGGCGCGGTCAGGGCGAGCATCGTGGACTACAACAACTCGTCCGGCGTCGAGCGTATGCTCGAGGCCGTCTCGGAGCTGAGCTGAGCCGCCACGGTGCAACCGGACGCCAGGTCCATCGAGGTTGACATCTCGTATCGCCCCCCCTTTCCCGTGCAGGAAATGTTCGGGTTTCTTGCTGCTCGTGCGGTGAAAGGGGTGGAAGAGGGGGACATGCACTATTACCGCAGGGCTCTCACGCTCGCCAACGGTGCGGGGGTCGTAACAGTGCGACAGGGCACCCCGCACACTCTGAGCTGCACGTTCCTGCTCGACGATTCACGAGATCTGGCAGTAGCAGTGCGCAAAGTTGAGCGACTCTTCGACACCGGGGCCGAGCCGTCGGCGATCACCGATGCGCTGGGAGGTGACCGGCTGATCGGGCACGAGGTGGTGACCAACCCGGGCCGGCGCGTTCCCGGTCACGTCGACGGCAGCGAGCTCGCGATCCGTGCGATCCTCGGCCAGCAGGTGAGCATCGACGCGGCGAGAAGCCTTGCGGCCCGTCTCAGCCTGCTCCATGGCAGGCAGCTGGCGACGCCGGTCGGCACTGTCTGCCAGGAGTTCCCGAGCGCCGCCGCCATCGCCGCTTTGGGTGAAGACGACGTGCCGGTCCCGAGAGCACGAGCTCGCGCGCTGGTCGAGCTCGCCGAGGCTCTCACGCGCGGTCTCTGCCTTGATCCGCCGGCTGACAACGACGCGGTCGAGCAGCAGCTCCTTGCAATCGCCGGGATCGGCCCTTGGACGGTCGCCTATGTGAGGATGCGCGCGCTCGGGGACCGGGACGCGTTCCTGGCGAGCGATCTCGGGGTTCGCCGTGCCCTTGAGCAGTTGGGCGAATATGGCGGGGTGCGTCAGGCTCGTGATCTCGCGGAGCGCTGGCGCCCCTATCGCGCCTATGCCCTGCAGTATCTGTGGTCGATCGCCAGCCGGGCTCGGGTGCAAAAAGACGTCACCGGAGCTGTGGGGAGGGGCAAGTCAGTCCCGAGGCCGACATGAGAAGATATGCCCAGATCTCGAACGGAGGCCCTGGGATGACGAGTGCAAGCAGTCCTGTGTTGGCCGAGACGGACCAGTGGTGGGTTGCGCCCACCCCGATCGGCCCGATGCTGGTGGCGGGGGACGCCGACTGGGTACGCAGCGTGGGGCTGCCGGGGTCCTTCGACGAGAGTCGTCTCGGTCGCGACCGCCGCGGCAGACCAGCGGCTGTCGCCGAGGGTCTGGCACAGATCGGCGCGTACTTCGAGGGTCGGCTGCAGACCTTCACCATCGCGCTGCAAATAGCCGGAACAGACTTTCAGCGCCGCGTGTGGTCGGCTCTCCCAGACATCGCCTACGGCGAGACGGAGAGCTACGGTGAGCTGGCGGCACGGATAGGCAACCCGAAGGCTTGTCGGGCCGTTGGGCTCGCGAACGGCCGCAACCCGCTCCCGCTCGTGCTGCCGTGCCATCGCGTGATCGGGTCCGACGGGAGCCTCACAGGGTACGGGGGTGGCCTCGAGCTGAAGAGGTGGCTGCTCGACCACGAGGCGAGCGTCCTCGCGGCCGATAGGCGAGCCTACGCGTCCTGATCCAACAGCCTTGTTGGCAACCGGGTCTCGGTCATCCCCGCGCCGGTAGCGGCCTCTATCCGCCAGGCGGACTTTCCGGGAAGCTCGGCAACCGCCTCGGCGAGATCGGTCCCCACGTAATGAAGCGCGACCCCGTCATCGGTGGCATAGGTGAGAGGAAGCGATCCACCGGCCACGAGGCGCTGTACCAGCGGGCGGCGCTGCGCCTCACTGTCGTAGTGGACGCCATTTCCGTACGGGACCAGCCCGAGGCCGTCCAGCACCGGTCGAAGCTCCAACCCGAAGGAGTCGGTCGTACCGCCGAGGTGCCAGCAGATCGAGCCGGCGCTCGATCCAGCGAGGACGACACCGCCTTGCCACGCGGCGCGCATTGCCTCGTCGACGCCGTGCAAGCGCCAGAGCGCGAGCAGGTTCGCGACCGATCCCCCGCCAACCCAGATCACGTCCATCGAACAAAGATAAGAAGTGACGTCATCGACGTTCGGCATGGGGAACAGCTGGAGGTGGTACGGATCGACCTCCTCTCCCGAGGCTGCCCCGTAGCACCCGAGAAGACCACTTTCGTTGTCGCCAGTTGCGGTGCCGACAAAGCACAGGCGCGGGCGCTTTCTTGCCGACAGCGCCAGCGCGTAGCGAAGCAGGCCGCCGAAACGCCACGCTGTTGCGCTTCTTCCCGTCCAAGCCTTGCCGCCGCTCGCCGCGAGGATATGTCTCTCTGCCATGGGGAGTGTTTCTAGCCCAAGGAGCATTGCGCTGCCTCTGGAGAGCCGTGGCGTCAGCAGCGAGGCCGGCGCCGGTGCGCTTGGAGGCGTCAGCTGGCGCCGGCGCGACGGTACCGTATCTCCATGGCACAGTCCCTGGCCCAGTCCGAACGGCAGGCGCTCTGCAACCTTCTCGAAGAGCGAGGTCCCTTAGCGCCAACATTGTGCGAGGGCTGGACGACCTCGGACCTTGCTGCGCACCTCTTCGTACGTGACAGCCGGCCCCTCGCCTTGCCGGGCATCCTTCTCAAGTCGTTTGCGGGAGTGACGGAGAGGGAGATGGAGAAGGCAAAGCGCGAGCTCGGCTACGGGGGGCTCATCAGGCGCATCCGCAGCGGCCCGCCGCTCCCAATTCGAGTTGTCGACTCACAGGTCAACCTCTTGGAGTACTTCGTGCACCACGAGGATCTCCGGCGGAGCGAGGATGGGTGGGAACCGAGGCAGGACACTACCCTGGACGCGGCCTTGTGGCCGGCACTGCGACGCGGCGCACGGCTCATGGCCAGACGGCTGCGCGGAGCCGGCCTCGAGCTGGCCGCGCCAGCCTACGGGTCGGTGGTGGCGCGAGAGGGAGCGCCGCTCGCGCGAGTGTCCGGTGCGCCCCAGGAGCTGGTCCTGTTGATGTTCGGGCGGGGCAAGGTCGCTCGTGTGGAGGTAGAGGGACCAGATGCCGCTCGCTCTGCCCTCGATGCAGCGAACTTCCGTATCTGAGCCACCAAGACTTTGGGCGACGCGGTGTTGTCAGTTGACGAAGGAGGCTTTCGCCAGGACGGCACCTGACAGCGAGCGCACCTCCGCGGAGCTGACTGCCCCGCCCGGAGAGGCAAGGCGCACGGTCCAGCTCCCCGAGCCGTCGTAGATCCAGAAGCTTCCGACGACTTCCGGGTGGCCGGACTCGATCACTACGCATGTCACCCGACCCGACCATCCTGGCTGGCGGTAATTCATGACGACCCAGGAGGGCGCGCCGGCGATGATGGCTACCTCACCGGATGGCGCGTCGCCGCGGGCAACCAGTTGAGGCGCCGAGTGAAGTGCCGCCAAGCGAACTTGGGCCACGGTCGAGCCCGAGCCCGGGCTTCGCGGGGTGATCGCGATGCCCACGCCTACCCCGGTCCCGGCCAGCACGAGAGCCGCCAGCCCAGCGGCGGCGAGCGCCCTCGGGCGGAAGCGGGCCACGCGGGCCAAGCGCTCGCCGGCATCTGTCGTGCGGCGGGCACCTGGAGGCCGCCGGCTCCCGAACCTTGGGCGGTCACCCGATCTCGTGGAGCGAGCTGCCGGGCCAGTCGAGTCGGATCGGTCGGCGGTCACCCGATTGAGCCAGCGCACCTCGAAGCCGGGGGATGGGTCGGCCGCAGGTGCGATGAGCATGAGAGCATCGGCGGCAGAGGTGAGATCCGATACAAGTGCCGCGCAGCGGTCGCAACCGTCGATGTGTGCGAGTGCCCAGGACCGCTCAGTCCCCGTCAGCGATCCGAGCGCCAGCTCGGCTGCGGCAGAAGCGAGAAGCTCACAGGAGCTCAGCCGGGGCGCGCCGGCCTGCGCCCGCACCTGTGCCCTGTTCCCGGCCGCGACCTCGGGCCCCGAGCCGCCTGCAGTGGGGGCATCGGTGTGCTCGTCCTCGTCACCAGCGGGCGCCGCGGAGAAACGGTCAGATGGCGTGGTCACGAACGGTGCTTTCGTCGAGGACCTCGGAGCGGCGAGCAGCTCGAGACGAGCGGGGCGCGACGAGAGCACCGTCGTACTGCCCCTCGGCTGCCAGGGAGGATCTCACCTTGGCAAGACCCGCGCGAATACGCGTCTTCGCCGTCCCGAGCGGGATGTCCTCCTGGGTGGCGATCTCTTGAGCCGTGAGCCCGTAGAAGGATGACAGCACGAGAGCGCGCCGCTGTTCAGTCGGCACGCAGGCAAGAGCCTTCCGCGCGCGCTCAGCGACGTCGCCTCGTTCCGCGTGATCCTCTGGAGTCGCGTCGTCGCAGATGACCCCGAGGTTGACGATGTCGTCGGGGTCGATCGGTACCGCCACGCGCATCCGCAGGGCGTCGATTGCGAGATTGCGCGTGATCGTGAGCAGCCAGGTTGTGACCGAGCCGCGACGGGAGTCGTAGACGGGCGCGTGGCGCCAGGCGCGCACCAGCGCCTCCTGCGCCACGTCCTCGGCTTGACCGGGGTCCCCGAGAATCGACAGGGCAAGCCCGAAAGCTCTGCGCTGGTATCGCCGGACGAAGGCGACTCCGGCGGCCTCGTCGCCGAGAGCCATCGCACCAAGCAGCGCCTCGTCCGACCGGGTGTCTGAACTTGTCACCTTGTCACCGTCGCTCTTGCGTCACCTGCGTCACCGTCGCTCCACCATATGACATACGTCCGAATGAGTCGAGAGGATTGCCGACGGCCCTACGATGGCGGGGGTGGCTGATCGGCAGCGTATCGACCGACTGGAGCGGATGACCAACCTTGTCCTCGTCCTGCTCGAGACGCCCGTTCCCCTCACGTTGCGGGAGATCTCCGGCTCGGTGACAGGGTATCCGAGTGCTCCAGAGGCCGCTCGCCAAGCATTCGAGCGCGACAAGCGGGCTCTGCGCCAGCTCGGGATCCCCTTGAAGGTCGAGCCGGTGTCCTCCGGAGGTCAGCTCGGCTACCGCATTCCCCCCGACGACTACTACCTGCCTGAGCTGGGTCTCGACCCGAGCGAGACGCAGGCGCTGGGGTTCGCCATCGCTGCCGTGAAGCTGGGCGGGGCTGCCGGGATGGACGCGATCGCCAAGCTCGGGGGCCCCGTCACCGAGGCAGCTTTCGCGCGTACCGATCTCGCGGGAGCGGGCAGTGGCCCGACGATGGCGCCGGTCGCCGTGTTGCCGTCGTTGCCGGCGCTCGGCCCGATCCACGAGGCACTGCGGCACCGAGCAGTCCTGCGCTTCGAGTACAACGGCCGTCCCCGGGAGGTGGAGCCGTCCGGGCTCGCGCTGCGATCAGGGGTCTGGTACCTGGTCGGTCGAGACCGCGCCGCAGTGGGTGGACCGGCGACACGGACGTTTCGCGTCGACAGGATCCCGGGCTTGCCGGCCCTCGGAGAGGCCGGTGCCTTCGAGATGCCCGCCACGTCGGACCTGCGTGACGAGATCCGTCTCTTGTCATGGAGCGACGGCGGGTCGGGAGCCGAGGTGCCCGTGGCCGAGATGCTCGTCGATGCCCGGCAGGCCCGCGTCGTCGCGACCCAAGTGCCACGTGCGGCGATCGCCGGTTGGCAAAGCGACGGCGGGTTGAAGGTTCGCCTTGCGGTCGGCGACTGCGAAGCCTTTGTCTCTTGGGCCGTCGGACTTGGTGACACCGCCGTAGTCGAGGGCCCGCCCGAGTTGCGAGCCGCCGTTGTCAATCGTCTGTGGGTGCTCGCCGGCGATAAGAGCGCTTCGGTGCCCGGTCTGCCTCACGCCACGGCTGCGTCGGTGGAGCATCTTGCGCCCGCACACCTGGAAGATGTGCCTGGGACCCGCTCCTCGAGTCAGGCCGCGTCGCGGACGTTGTCACGAGGTGGGACAGAAGTCCGCGGGACAGTCCCGTCGGCGCGCGCGGCAAGTGCCGTCATGGCGGGCGAGCGTCTGCGCAGGCTGCTCGCTATCCTCGTCCACCTGGCCCGCGTCGGGGAGGCGGAGCTTTCCGAAGTGGCCGAGCGTTTCTCGATCGAGCAGTCCGAGCTCATCGGTGAGCTGGAGCTCGCAGCTTGCTGCGGGGTGCCGCCGTACTCACCCGACGAGCTGATCGAGCTGTTCGTCGATGGCGACCGTGTCGTGGCCGAGAGGTTGCGGGAGCTTGGCAGGCCGCAAAGACTCACAGCCGACGAGGGATTCGTCCTGGCCGCAGCTGCGAAGGCGCTCTTGTCGGTGCCCGGAGCCGACGACGAAGGAGTGTTGCGGTCGGCGCTTGCCAAGCTCGAGGCTGCTATCGGCTCCGCGCCCCTCGCGGTGGAGATCGACCAGAGCGAGCACCTAAGGGCGCTGCAGGAGGCAGCACGCGACAGAGAGAGCATCGAGATCGAGTACTTCTCCGGCGCGGCGAGCTCGCCGCGAGCACGCGTGGTCGACCCGTACCAAGTCGTTCTCCGGGAGGGGCGGTGGTATCTCGACGCATGGTGTCATGTTGCAGCTGGCCTACGACGGTTCCAGGTCGATAGGGTTCGGTCCGTGCGCGGACTGGGTCGCGGTTTCGAGGCCCGTGCGGATCTGGCGAGCGAGCTGACCCGACCAGGGGCCTTTCTCGGAGGACCCGATGCCGTCGCCGCACGCGTCGCGTTTCCCGCGGGCGCCGAGCTCGCCATCGAGCAGGTTGCTGCCGGACCGCTAGAGGAGATGAGCGATGGGAGCGGCCGGCTTGCTGCCACGATTCTCGTCGCCGACGCCGAGGGGTGGTTCGGGCGACTCCTGCTTCGTCTTGGCCCGGGGACCGAGGTGCTATCTCCCCGAGAGCTGCGAGACGCCGGCGCGAACGCCGCCCGAAGGGCTCTGAGCCGCTATCTGGATCCGGTCACTCCGGGAGACGCCGGGCTGCAGAGCGAGCGCGGGCGGGTCCCGTGAGCACCTCAGCGGTCATTCTCGTGTTGGCTGTGTTCGGCGCCAGTGCCGTCGAGATGGTGGAGGCGCTCACGATAGTTCTCGCCGCCGGGGTGTCCAGGGGCTGGCGCTCGGCGTTCGAAGGCGCCGCGGCTGCCGCGGTCGTCCTTGCAGTGCTGGTGGCCGCCGTGGGCGTGCCACTGGTCCACCTCGTTCCCTTGAATGTCCTCCGGGTGGTTATCGGCGGCCTCCTGCTCGTCCTTGGTCTCAACTGGCTCCGGAAGGCGATCCTGCGGGCAAGCGGCCACAAGGCCCTCCATGACGAGGACGCGATCTATGAGAAGACGGTGTCGACGCT
>JAJYGW010000205.1 GCA_021790615.1 Actinomycetes bacterium
CCGGGTGGGGTTGAGTTTCGGTAACGAGTTCCTCGCGCGCAGCGGTGCGCCGCTCCACCTCGCGCCCCGGCCGAACGAGAGCGAGCACGCAGGCACCGTCGCTGGCCGCCTCGAGGGGCCTGCCGTCACCCTCGATTTGGCAGCAACCGCGCGCGGCTTCGGTGTCGGGGGCGTCGCGGTCCGGACCCTCGAGGATCTCGAACGAGCGCTGGATGTGGCCCGCGCGGCCACGGGCACCACCGTCATCGTGGTGGAGGTCACCCGCTACGACGACCTCCCCCCCTCCGAAGCCTGGTGGGACGTCGCCCCGGCGGAGGTCTCGGCAGAGCCCGAGACGCAGGCCCGACGCGCCGACTACGAGGCCGCCCGCCGCTCCCAGCGCTACTACCGATGACCGGTGCACTCGGGGTCGGCGGCGGTCGTCTCGGCGTCGCGCTGCTCGGAGCGGGTCGGATCGGGACTCTGCACGGAGGGAACCTGGCCCGGCTCGCCGACCGGTTTCGCATCGCGGGTGTGGCCGACCCCGACGCAAATGCTGCGCGAGCCCTGGCAGACCGGCTGGGGGCAGACGTGTGGCCCTCCTGGGAAGAGCTCGTCGCCAGCCCGGGTGTCGAGGCCGTGCTCGTCTGCTCTGCCACTGCGGTGCACGCGGACCAGGTCGCATTCGCCGCTGCCGCCGGCCGTCACGTCTTCTGCGAGAAGCCGCTGGCGGAGGACCTCACCGGTGTCGAAACCGCTCTCGCCGCAGTCGAGACGGCCGGCGTCGTTCTCCAGGTGGGCTTCAACCGGCGCTTCGATCCGGGGTTCGCAGCGCTCGCCCGGGCCATCACTGCCGGAGAGCTCGGGCGACTGGTGCAACTTCGGATCACCTCTCGCGACCCAGAGCCACCCCCGCCGTCGTACCCGCGAGGACCCGGTGGTCTCTTCACGGACATGACGATCCACGACCTCGACCTGGTCCGGTTCCTCAGCGGCGACGAGGCCGTCTCGGTGAGTGCCTTCGCGCGCAGCCTGGTCGACCCGGCCGCAGCCGAGGCCTGAGACGTCGACGTCGCCGTCCTCGTGGTGAACCTCTCCGCCGGGGGCTTCGCGGTGATCGAGAACTGCCGTCGCTCGACCTACGGCTACGACCAGCGGGCGGAGGCGCACGGGAGCGAGCGGACGGCCTGGGCCGGGAACCCGCTCCCGAACCAGCTCGTCGTCGCCGACGCGACGGGCGCGCGCGGCGCCCCCCTCTACCACTTCTTCCCGGAGCGCTACGCCGAGGCCTACGTGGCGGAGCTGGTGGCGTTTGCGGCCGCCTGCCGGCGCGCAGCGCACGACTCCGCTGGCGCTGACTCGACTCGCGACGAGCTTCCTCCCGTCGAGCTCGAAGCGGCCGGCGAGCGAAGCCCCCTCGTCTCGGCCGGCGGACGCACGCCGCTCGCCTCGCCCCGCCCACCCGGGCCAGCGACGGGCGAGGACGCGCGAGCGGCGTTGTTCCTCGCGCTGGCGGCCCAGCGGTCGCTCGAGTCGGGTGGGACCCCAGTCCTGGTCGGGGGGCCATCCGAAGAGGATCGCGGAGCCGCCCCCCGAGGCCAGCGAGAAGGAGAGGGAGAGACATCGTGAGCATCACCATCGGGAACGCACCGACCTCGTGGGGAATCGAGCGGCCGAGCGACCCCACCTACCCGAGCTGGGAGACCGTCCTCGATGAGGTCGCGCTCTCGGGCTACACCGGCATCGAGCTCGGACCCCTCGGCTTCTTCCCGACGGACCCCGCGACGCTTCGGGACGCGCTCGACGCCCGCGGGCTGCAACTGTCGGCCGGCGTCTTGATGGAGGTCCTCCACGACCCGTCGACCACCGACGAGGTCGTCGCAAAGGCCGAACAGATCGCGTCGCTGCTGGAGGGGCTCGCCTGCACGCGCCTCGTCACGATCACCAGCTGGACCCCGGGTCGGATGGCCACAGCGGGCCGACCGACGGCGGCCGAGCGTCTCGGCAAGCAGGAGTTCGCCACGCTCTGCGACACCGTCCACGCAATCGCGGACGTTGCCGGGCAACGCGGCGTGCGCGTGGCGTTCCACCCGCACGCCGGGACCGGCATCGAGTTCGAGGACGAGGTCGACCACCTGCTCGACTCGACGGATCCGACGCTCGTCGGCCTCTGTGTCGACACGGGGCATGCCGCCTACGCTCGCACCGATCCGATCGCGCTGCTCGACCGCTACGGCGAGCGGGTGACCCACGTCCACCTGAAAGACGTCGATCCACGCGTCCTCGTGGCGGTCGACGCCGAGGCGCTCGGGTTCTGGGAGGCGTACGCGAGGGGGATCTTCTGCCCACTGGGTCGAGGACTGGTCGACTTCCGCGCCGTTGCGGAGACCCTCGCACGCGTGGGCTACCAGGGATGGGCGACCGTCGAACAGGACGCGAGCCCGACGGGGGACTCCGTGCCCCTCGAGGATGCCCGCGCCTCCAGGGCCCATCTCCGGGCCGTCGGCCTCGGCGACTGACGAGACGCTCGGCCCGGCCCGCACTCGCCGGCAGCGCACACCCCCCGAGCGCTCAGCCCGGCTGTCCGATCGGGAGGCGTGGGTCGGGCCCCTCCTCGGCCCAGTGCTCCCGGATCCAGTGCTGGGTCGGGTCGTCGCAGTAGCACATGGTCCGCTCCGGTGCCGGGCCGGCGAGCACGTTCAGGAAGTACATCGTGTGGCCGGGCACGGCGACCGACGGGCCGTGGTAACCGCGGGGCACCAGGAAGACGTCCCCGTCCCGCATCACCTCCGTCACGTCGAAGTCCCCTTCGGCCGCGTAGACGCGAAACAGCCCGTGCCCACCCTCGCCGGCGAAGCGGAAGTAGTAGATCTCCTCCAGCACCGCCTCGCCGGTCTCCGGGTCTTCCCGGTCGTGCTTGTGGGGCGGGTAGGACGAGAAGTTCCCCGGCGGGGTGAGGACCTCGACCGAGCAGAGCTTGTCCGCGGGGAAGGCGTCCGGCGAGAGGAAGTTGTGGACCTGGCGTGTCGCGTCACCCGCCCCGCGGACCTCGACGCGGACCTCCCCGACCGGGCAGTAGGCCGGATCCAGCCGGCGCGTGGCCCGCGCCCCGGGGAGTGCCACCTCCACACCGCCGGCGGAGCTGATCCGCACCTCGGTCTCGATCGGTACGTACGCGAAGTCACTCGGGCCGTCGAAGACCGAGGCCCGACCGGCGAGGGTGAAACGCTTCGCCTCGACCTCCACCAGGCACGATCCCGCGAGCGGCAGGACGGCCAGCTCCTCGCCGCCCGTCTCCAGTACCCGGGCCTCCCCGGGAGCGAGCCCGAGCACCCGCAGGCTGCTGTAGGTCCAGCCAGCTCGTTCGGGCGTCACCACCACGGGGTCCGCACCCGCCGCGGCCGTGCCAGCCGGAAGGTAGAGGTCTTCCTTCGTCGTCATCCCGTCCTCCTCACGCCTGCGGCGGATCCTTGCTCCGCCGTCGCGCGGGCCGCAGCACGCGCGGCCCCGAAGCGGTCGATGGTCTCCACGAACCGGTCGCCAACCCGCCCGGAGAGTGCCTCGTCGTCGAGCTCGCCCGCAAGCCAGGCGCCAGCTGGCGCCTCGAAGATGGTCCGGCCGACGGCGAAGCCCCGGCAGAGCGGCTGTCCCGCGGCGGCGGTGAAAGCGGCGTCGAGCTGCTCCTCCGTGGACCCCTGCCCGAGCACGAGCAGGCCCCGGCAGGCGATGTCGCTCGCCTCTACCGCCCCGGCGAGGCGGGCCCAGTCGGCGGGGTGCGGGCTCGGGGGGAGCTTCCACCACTCCGGCTCGAGCCCGGCCCCGAGGAGCCGCTCGACCACCTCGGGGAGCTCGCCTTCTCCGTAACGCTCTCCTGGGGGCGCTTGGAGCTCGACGAGCAGTTCGCGCCCGGTGCGACGGCACGCCTCTTGGACCCGGGTGAGCGTGGCGACCTGCGCGGCGAACTGCCCGGCCGGGTCGTCGAGGCCGAGATAGGCGAGCACCTTGATCACGTGGTCCCGCGGCCAGCTGTGGAGGAAGCTCGCGAGATCGGGCTCACCGAGCACGCGCAGTGGCCGGCTTGCCGGCTCGTCCAGGGCCCTCGCGACGAACCAGCCGCTCCCGGACGCGAGCTCGAGCACCCGTTCCCCGTAGCGGTCGTCCACCAACACCCCCACGTCGCCCCTCCCCCCGGCAACCGAGGAGAACCCACGCCAGATCAACTCCTTCAGGATGGGGAGGCGCGACCGGGAAGCACCGAGGCGATCCGCCAGCTGCTCGAGCTGCCAGCGGTGGTCGAACGCGAGGACGTAGAGCGAGCTGGGTGACGTCGCACGCCCCGCGAGCCGATGAAGCTGCCCGAGTCGATGGTCCTCGGCCGGGCGCCGGGGAGGGATCGACCGCGCGAGAAATGCCTCGAGCTCGGGCGCCGTCGGCATCGCCGGCGCGCAGCCTCGCCGCGCGATGACGAGCGCGCCGACGGCGTTGCCACGGACCGCGCACGCCTCGAGCGCCGAGCCACGGAGCCAGCCCGAGAGGAATCCGGCGAGGAACCCGTCCCCGGCTCCGGCAGCATTCACGACATCCACCGCGAAGCCCGGGGCCCGGACACCAGCCCCATCCAGGTCGGTCGGGATCGGTCCGTCGAGCACCACGGAGCCCGAGGCACCGCGCTTCACGACCAGGACCGCAGCGCTCAGCTCTCGGATCCGCTCGAGCGCTCGAGAGAGGTCCTCGGAGCCCCCGGCGATGCGCAGCTCGGCCTCGGTCCCGACGACCAGGTCGCAGCGGGGCAACAGTGCCTGGATCGCGTCGGTGGCCGCCGTAGAGGGCACTGCGTCGAGCGTGCCGCCGTCCGGCCCGACGGCACCCCAGAGCACGGGCCGGTAGTCGATGTCCAGGACGATCCGCGCACCGCCCGCTCGAGCCAGGGTGACGACTCGGTCCACTGCGGCGGCGAGGCCGGGGCGGGAGAGATAGGTGCCGCCGACCAGCACGGCCCCCGCCCGCGCGACGACCCCTTCGTCCACGTCGTCGGGTTCGAGCGACAGGTCCGCGCCGTCCTCGGCGAAGAAGATCCGTGGGAAGCCGTCGGTCTCACGCACGGCGAGCAGCACGAGGCTCGTCAGCTTTCCCGGCACGGTCCGTACGGCAGTCGTGTCGACACCCTCTGCCTCGAGGGTGGATCGAACGAACCGCCCCATCGCTTCGTCCCCGACTCCGGTGAGCATCCCTGTCCGCACGCCGAGGCGAGCGAGGCCGACTGCGGTGTTGAGCGCCGAGCCCCCGACGTACTTGGCAAAGCTGTCCGCCTCCTCGAGACGCGCGCCGTCCTGCTCTGCGTAGAGATCGACATCGGCTCGTCCCATGGCCAAGAGCTCGAGCCTGCCGGTGGCCCCGGCTGCTGCACGCTGCGACACCGCGCCTCCTCACTCTGGCATGTGCCCGACCCCGGGGCACGCGGGCTCTGTCTCTCTGCTGCCACGAAGTCTCTCTCGGCCACGAACCCGCAGTGGAGCCGCAGCGGCGCCGAACCACGGCACGGGTCGGCGCGCCGCCAGCTCTCTCACCCTACCCACGGACGAGGGAGGAGAGCCGAAACCTCGGCACGATCCCCCCAGTCCTCAACCCGCTCGGGGGGCCCGCTCCATGCACCACATCGTCGGCCCCTCCTCCCCCAGGGCGAGCGTGGCCGTGACCTCGAAGCCGTGGCGCGCGTAGAAGGGGACGTTCCGCTCCTTCGAGGACTCGAGGTAGGCGGGCAGTCCCTCCTCGTCGCAACGTCGGAGCACCGGTCCGAGCGCGGCCGAACCGAGCCCCTGGCCCTGACGTGCGGGCTCGGTTCCGAGCACCATGAGGTACCAGTGCGGGTAGGTGGGGTGGTGCTTGCCGACCTGCGAGAAGTCCCGGGCCGTCGTCACCATGCGGTGCCCGAAGGGCAGCGCGACCCTGAGCAGCGACCACAGCTCACCGGGTCGGACGGTGTTCGGCTGGCCCGGGCGCGAGAACGCGCCGAGCGCACCGCTTGCGTCCGGCGGGGACCAGAGCGCTGCCGACGCGCCACCGCCGGCGGCCGTCGCAACGCCACTCGGCAGGACCAACCGTCCGAGCAGCGCGCCGAAGAAGGAGCGGAGGCGCGCCCCCCGCAGGTGGGCGCTACCGAGCAGGTACCCCATGACCGGGTCGTCGTCGAACGCCCGGGCGAGCATCGCGGCGACCGGCCGCACCTCGCCCGGCTCGACATCGGCGACCGTCGCCGCATCGCGCCCCGGGACCACCGGCGCACCCTACCAGCGCTCTCGTGCGACGGAATGCGCTGCGGCCAGAGCGGGCTCGGCGGTCACGGCGCGAGACCACCCGGGTCCGGAGGGACGTCGACCGCGTGCGCACGGAGAACCTCGAGCGGGACGACGTCGAGTGTCCGCTCGTGGGTGGAGGCGAGCACCACGAAACAGGCAGCTCCGTCGAGGTGGGCGCGCAGCCAGTTGCGCGCCGTGACGCACCAGCGATCGCCGGGCACGAGGCCGGGGAACCGGTAGGCCGGCACCGGCGTGACGAGGTCGTTCCCGATGGAGCGCTGGTGCTCGAGGAACTCGGCCGTGACGACACCGCAGATGGTGTGCCTCCCCACATCCTGCGGCCCGGTCGAGCACGACCCGTCCCGGAAGAAGCCGGTCAGGGGGTCGGTCGAGCAGGGCTCCAACGGACCGCCGAGGACATTGCGTTCGACCACGTCCGTAGTCTCGCAGAGCTCGGCCGAGGGAGTCTCGCAGAGCTCGGCCGAGGGAGTCTCGCAGAGCTCGGCCGCTCGGGGACCCGGCGGTAGGCCGCGGGAGCCGGAGCGGCTCACACCTCCGCGAGCACGGCGTACCAGAGCCGGTCGGCGACCGCCACGACGAGCTCGCCGAGTCGCGCGTAGGACCGGTAGAGCTCCCGGCTCGTGAGGAGCTCCCTCCCGGTCACCACATCCAGGAACGGCCCGCCGGGGGGAGAACCCGTACCGCCGAGAGGCTGCGGGCCGAGGAGCGCGCGCAGCGCGTCCCGGTAGACGTAGGCCACCGCGCGCCCCTCCGCCGTCGCCCGGTCGGCGGCGACCCCGGCTTCGCCGTGACCCTTGTGGAGCGCCCCGAACCCCTCGACGAGGTGGCCCATCCCGGCGTGGACGTGGCTCGCCATCGACTCGGCGAAGGAGTCCGGACGCCAGCCCAGCTCGTCCGCCTCAGCCGCGATATCGCGGAGCGCGTTGACGACGCGGTCGCACCGCTCCGAGAGCAGGTAGAGGTCCTCCTGGTCGATGGGGGTCGCGAGCGCCCCCCGGAGTGCCTCGAGGAGTGTCCGTCGCGCGTCGTCGGCCTCCCGCTCGAGCGCGGCCAGCTCATCCGGGCCGGGGGGACCCGCCTCACGCTCGATGCCTCCTGCGCCTTCGCAAACCCCTCCGCTCGCACTGCTCCCTGGTGCGGTGCTCACGCCGCGGCCTTCACGCGCGCCGCTTCCTGCGCTCCTGTCGGCCCCGAGCCCCCCGCCACTCCCTGCGGTCCCGCCACGCCCCGTTGTCCCGTCGCCCCCTGCGGTCCCGCCACTCCCCGTTGTCCCGTCGCCCCCCGCTCGCCCGCCGGCGGAGGACCAGGCGAGGAAGGCGGCGGCGGCGCGGACGGACACCTGGCCCTGCGCCACCAGGAGACCGACGACGTCCGGTGCCACCCGCGAGAAGAACCGGCGAAACCCCTGGGTCGGCCAGGGCCTTCGCGTGCTCCCGGCGCTCGGCTTGCTCTCGGCGCTCGGCGTGCTCACGGGAGCCGCCGCAGGATCTCGAACACGCCGGCCGCGAGCAGCGCCGAGGCCGGCACGGTCACCACCCACATCGCGAGGATCTCGAGCACCCCCGACCACCGGACGTGGTGCCGGCGTCCCGTCACCCCCGTCCCCACCATCGCAGAGGTGACCACCGTGGA
>JAJYGW010000268.1 GCA_021790615.1 Actinomycetes bacterium
GGACCGGGCGCGATGGCGGCCGTTGACGCGCGCCGCGCAGCGGTCTCGCTCGAAGGCGTGCGCGACCCGATCGAGCGCTGGGCCCGCGCGTGCCGGTCGCGCCGCGTGGTGCTCGCGTCGCCGCGGTCGTTCTGCGCGGGCGTCGAGCGTGCGATCGAGATCGTCGAACGCTCCCTCGAGCGCTACGGCGCCCCCGTCTACGTGCGGCGCCAGATCGTCCACAACGCCCACGTGGTCGGGAGGCTCGCCGCGATGGGGGCCGTGTTCGTGGAGGAGCTCGACGAGGTGCCCAACGGGGCGACGGTGGTGCTCGCCGCCCACGGAGTCGCACCCGACGTCCGCAAGGAGGCCCGGGCACGCGACGGCTTCACCGTGATCGACGCGACCTGCCCGCTGGTCGCCAAGGTGCACCACGAAGCCCGCCGCTTCGCCGAGCGCGGCTTCGAGATCGTGCTCGTCGGCCACGAGGACCACGAGGAGGTGGTCGGCACCTACGGGGAGGCCCCCGGGAGGACCCACGTCGTGGCCAGCGTCGAGGAGGTCGACGCGCTCGACCTCGCGCCGGACGCGCCGGTCGCCTACCTGACGCAGACCACGCTCGCAACCGACGAGACCGCAGAGATCCTCGGCGCCCTCGGGCGCAGGTTTCCCGGCGTCGTCGGACCGAGCGCAGACGACATCTGCTACGCGACGCAGAACCGCCAGGACGCGGTGCGGGCGATCGCCCGCGAGTGCGACCTCCTCCTGGTGGTGGGCTCCGGCAACTCGTCCAACACGGCGAGACTGGTCGAGGTGGCCCTGCGCGAGGGCTGCCGTGCGGAGCTCGTGGAGGACGTCGGCCAGCTCCGTCTCGCGTGGCTCGACGGTGTGGCGACCGTCGGGATCACCGCTGGTGCGTCCGCCCCCGAGTCCCTCGTCGCCGAAGTGGTCGGGGCCCTGTCGGCCCTCGGACCCACGGAGGTCGTCGAACGCAACGTCGCCACTGAAACGGTCCGGTTCTCTCTTCCCTCACAGGTGCGCTGATGCCCATTCCCATGAAGCAGAACATGAAGATCGGAGCTCATCTTCTCCGGCAGCGGCTGAAGGGCCGTAAGTACTACCCGCTGATCGTGGAGATCGAGCCGCTGTTCGCGTGCAACCTCGCCTGCCCGGGCTGCGGGAAGATCCAGTACCCGACGGACATCCTCCGAAAGCGGCTCTCCGTCGAAGACGTCGTGAACGCCGTGGAGGAGAGCGGCACCCCCATGGTGTCCATCGCCGGCGGCGAACCCCTCCTCCACCCCCAGATCGTCGAGATGGTGGAGGCTCTCGTGAAGCGCAAGGTCTACGTGTACCTCTGCACGAACGCGATCCTCCTCCGCCGGCGGCTCGAGAAGTTCACCCCGAGCCAGTACTTCTCCTTCGTCGTCCACATGGACGGGCTGCGGGAGCGCCACGACGAAGCGGTCGACCGCAAGGGCGTCTTCGACACGGCGGTCGAGGCGATCGTCGAGGCCAAGCGCCACGGCTTTCGCGTGACGACCAACTCGACCTTCTTCAACACCGACTCGCCCAAGACGGTGCGCGACCTCCTCGACTTCCTGAACGACGAGCTCAGCGTGGACGCCATGATGATCTCCCCCGCGTACGCGTACACGAAGGCACCGGACCAGGAGCACTTCCTCGGCGTCGAGCAGACGCGCAAGCTCTTCCAAGAGGCGTTCTCCGACGGCAAGCGCAAGAAGTGGCGCCTCAATCACTCGCCGCTCTTCCTCGATTTCCTCGAGGGCAAGCGTGACTTCCAGTGCACGGCGTGGGGTATCCCGAGCTATTCGGTGCTCGGATGGCAGCGCCCGTGCTACCTGATGTCCGACGGCTACGTCTCGACCTACAAGGAGCTCGTCGAGACGACCGACTGGTCCAAGTACGGGAGAGGGAGGGACCCGCGCTGCGAGAATTGCATGGCGCACTGCGGCTACGAGCCCTCAGCCGTGATCGCCTCCATGGGGTCGCTGCGCGAATCGTTGCGCGCGCTCGTGAACACGCACTGAACCGTGACGACGGTTCGCGACATCGGCTTGCGCGCAGGCGCTGAACCCGACTGGGACGCACACGGCCAGAGCGCGCCCGTCGACGAGCTCGCCTCGGGGTCGCTGCGTGATCTCACGCCGGCGCGGCTCCGAGCCATGGACTACGCGGCGCTCGGCCGGCTGGCGGCCGACATCCGGCGCTTCCTCGTGTCCTCGGTGTCGGAGACGGGCGGACACCTCGGCTCGAACCTCGGCGCGGTGGAGCTCTCGATCGCGCTCCACCGGGTCTTCGACTCTCCGACCGACTCGATCGTGTGGGACACCGGCCACCAGGCGTACGTGCACAAGCTGGTCACCGGCAGGGCCGAGGGCTTCCCGAGGCTGCGCAAGGCGGGCGGGCTCTCGGGCTACCCGAGCCGCGCGGAGTCGGCGCACGACCTGGTCGAGAACAGCCATGCGTCGACGGGGGTCAGCTACGCAGACGGCCTCGCTCGTGCCCGTGACGCACGCGGCCAGCACCACCACGTCGTCGCGGTGGTGGGGGACGGCGCCCTCACCGGCGGCCTCGCCTACGAGGCGTTGAGCAACATCGGGTTCGCACGTCGCCGCGTCGTCGTCGTGCTGAACGACAACGGCCGGTCGTACGCACCGACGATCTCCCCGCTCACGACGGCATGCTCGCCTGCCGGGTACGGGGCCGGCGCCTCTTCGGCTCCGCCCGCCTTCTTCGGCGCGCTGGGCTTCTCGTACGTCGGCCCCGTCGACGGCCACGATCTCGCCGCCCTCGAGGCAGCCCTCGGCGGCGCGGCAGCGTCCGGCGGCCCCGTCGTGGTGCACGTTCACACCGTGAAGGGGCGCGACTACGCGCCCGCCGAGCTGGACATGGAGAAGCGCCTCCACGACGTCTCCCCCTTCGACGTGGCGACCGGGCAGCCGAGAGTCCCGAAGGGGAGCGTCCCGACCTACACGGAGGCGTTCGGGGAGGCCATGGTGCGCGAAGCCGCGTCGCGTCCCGAGCTCGTCGCGGTCACCGCAGCGATGACGGGGCCCACGGGCCTCCTCCCGTTCGCCGAGCGCTACGGCGACCGGCTCGTCGACGTCGGGATCGCGGAACAGCACGCAGTGACCGTCGCTGCCGGGATGGCCATGGGGGGGCTCCGGCCGGTGGTCGCCGTCTACTCCACGTTCCTCAACCGCGCGTGGGACCAGGTGGTCCACGACGTGGGCCTCCACCGCCTGCCCGTCGTCTTCTGCCTGGACAGGGCGGGGGTGACCGGTGACGACGGCGCCAGCCACCACGGGACCCTGGACCTCGCGCTCTTGACCAAGGTGCCCGGGATGACGGTGCTCGCGCCATCCTCCTACGAGGAGCTCGCGGTGATGCTCCACGCCGCGTTGGACCACGACGGCGGCCCGGTGGCCATCCGCTGGCCCAAGACGCCAGCCCGCCGCTGCACCGAGACGGGTGCGGGGCTGCGCGCACGTCGCGTCGTCGCCGGCGACGGGTCCGTCTGCCTCCTCGGCGTGGGCAAGCTCCTCGACGCGTGCGAGCAGGCGGCGGGGCAGCTCGGGGCAGAGGGGATCTCGGCGACCGTCTGGGACGTCCGGGTCGCGTGCCCGCTCGACCCCGAGATGCTGGCCGACGCCGGTTCCCACCAGGTCGTCGTCACGGCCGAGGACGGGATCGCTGCGGGGGGTGTGGGTGCCGCGGTGGCCGCAGCGCTCGCCACCGGCTCGTACGGCGCCGGACCCTACGGCGCCGGGCCGTCGGGCGCCGGGCCGTCGGGCGCCGGGCTGTCCCCTGCGGCCGTGGCGACCTGCGGCCTCCCGACCGCCTACCTGCCACACGGGAGGCCGGACGACATCCTGGCCGCGCACGGACTCGACGGCCCGGGGATCGCCGCCGCCGCCCGCCGTTCTCTGCGCATGCTTCGCAGGTCGTCCTCCTCGGCGTAGGGTCGGGCCGTGCCGCACCGGAGCCGCCTCAACACGGTCGTCATCGACGTCCCCGGCACACGGTTCGCCGCCGCAGTCGCCTTCTGGGCGACCGCGCTCGGCCGTCGCCCGAGCAAGGACCCAGAGGCGGCGCAGCCGTACCTCGCCCTCGAGGGGGGCGGCGCACCGCCCGACGTCGTCCTGCAGAAGATCGACGAGGCCGCCCGCTACCACGTCGACATCGCCACGGACGACGTCGAGGCAGAGGTGCGCAGGCTCGTAGCCGCCGGCGCCACCGTCGTCGGGCCGGTCGAGACATGGGTCGTGCTCCGGGACCCCGCAGGGCTCTTCGTCTGCGTGATCCCGGCCGAGAGCGACGACTTCGAGACGACGTCGACGCTCTGGGAGTAGTGGCCGGCGCCAGGCTGGGTCCTCAGGCGGGGGTCGGTGCGGGCCGCTCCCCCCGGGGGACGTGCCCGAGCATCCGGGCGACGACCACCATGCACTCGTGGCCCGTCGTGGCACAGACGAGCTGTCTGGCCAGCTTCTCCGGTTCGATCGGGCGACAGCCGCACCCGTGGTGGATCTTGGAAGAGGCGGACCAGCGGTCGGCGACCGTGAGGGCGGTTCTGCGCCATGCCAACTCGTAGGTGAGCTGAGGCCTCTCACGTACCCGAAGAAGGCGGCGAAGCCGCGTCGCTCGGCGTCGAGCCGATCCCCGCTGCCGGCGGCCGCCCTTGGGCATGGCCTCGCGCAACCGGCAGTTCAGGTCTCCGACGAGCTGTTCGACGATCTCCCGCGTCGAGCCGGAAATGAACGCAGAAGGTCCCCTGCACGACGCCCGCACGTTCGACGATGCGGGTGATCGACGCGTCGTGGAACCCGCTCTCCGAGAAGACCTCCTCGGCCGCGTCGAGCAGTCGCCGGCGGGTCCGCCTTCCTCGCTCCGGGACCGTTCGCGAAAGCGCCGCACCTCCGGCGCGTCATGTTCGACGGATGAATCGCCCGTTGTTCAATCGACGCGGACGTCGGCTGTCAAGAATGAAGAACCTCGTCGGCGCGGTGCTCGGGACACGCGAGCGCTGTCGCAACACCTTGACAATCGTGTTTCCATCGTGTACTTCGTGAGGTGAGCCACCTGTCACGTGGGCGAAACGCGCGCCGGCGTGGCCCCGGGGGGAGGTCGAAAGGCGACGTGCCGGTTCCTGGGCTCCACGTAGAGGGCGGCGCACCTGCGACGGCCTTTGGCGCGGGTCTCGAGGTCGACCGGCTCACCGTCCGGTTCGGAGGGTTGCTGGCGCTCGACGGCGTGTCCCTCGCGGTGGCCCCCCACGAGGTCGTCGGGCTGATCGGCCCGAACGGAGCCGGCAAGACCACGCTCTTCAACGCCATCAGCGGCTTCGTGCGCGCGACACGCGGATCGATCCGCTGGAACGGGCGCCTCTTGCAGAACCACCACGCCCACGACCTCGGTCGGCTCGGGATCGCCCGGACCCTCCAAGGCGTCGGGCTCTGCCAGGGCCTGACTGCGATCGAGAACGTCGCCTGCGGCGCACAGCCGTCGCTGCACGCCGACCTCGGCTCGGCTCTGGGCGGGCTGTGGCGCTCGAGCAGGGAGGAGCGCCGCGTCGCCGGCGAAGCAGCGGCCCTGCTCGGCCAGCTGGGCGTCGGGGACTGGGCCCACCGGTTCCCGCGCTCCCTCCCCTATGGGGTCCAGAAGCGGGTGACCCTCGCGCGGGCGTTGATCAGCCACCCGCGGCTGCTGCTCCTCGACGAGCCGGCGAGCGGCCTGTCGGCGGACGACATGGACGACCTCTCCTCACGGATCCAGGACCTGCGCGAGCACATGTCGGTGCTCCTCGTGGAGCACCGCATGGACTTCGTCATGGCCGCGTGCGGCCGGATCGTCGTCTTGAATTTCGGCGAGGTGGTCGCCACCGGCACGCCGGAGGAGATCCAGGCGAGCCCCGAAGTGACCGAGGCGTACCTGGGCGACGCGGTGAGCGCGACCCGGACGGGCGTTGGCGAAGGCAACGTCGATGCTGCACGTTGAGGGGCTGTCGGTTCGCTACGGGCCGGTGCGCGCCCTCGAGAGCGTCTCGTTCGAGGCGCGCTCCGCCAGCATCACGACGGTGCTCGGGGCGAACGGCGCGGGCAAGACGACGCTGCTGCGGGCGCTGAGCGGCCTGGTCCCGAGCCACCAGGGGACGGCCAGCTTCGACGGCCAGCGGATCACCGGCCGGGCGCCCGAGGCCGTCGCCCGGCTGGGCGTGTCGCACGTGCCGGAGGGCCGGGGAGTCATCGCCGAGCTGACGGTCGACGAGAACCTGCGCCTCGGCACGTTCGTCCGGGTGAGGCGGGGCGAACGGCACGCGGTCGTCGACGAGATCTACGAGAGGTTCCCCCAGCTCCGCGACAAGCGCCACCGGTCCGCCTCCACCCTGTCCGGCGGGGAGCGCCAGATGCTGGTCATCGGGCGCGCGCTCGCCTGCCGGCCCCGTCTCTTGCTGCTGGACGAGCCCTCGCTCGGCCTGTCGCCGATCGTCACCGCGCAGCTCATGGCCACGCTCAGGGAGCTCACCACCGGCGACGGCCTGGGGGCCGTCCTGGTGGAGCAGAACGCGAGGAGCGCGCTCTCCGTCGCCGACTGGGCGATCGTCCTGAACCTCGGGCGGGTGGTCGTCGCGGACAGGCCGGCTCGGCTCGCGGCCGACGCTGACCTCCGCCGTCACTATCTGGGGTTCTGACCGCCATGGAGCTCTTCGTCGACATCCTGCTCTCCGGGGTCGCCCAGGGCATGGTCTTCGCTGCCATCGCGCTCGGGCTCGGGATCGTCTCGCGGGCGACGGGCATCGTCAATTTCGCCCAGGGCGCGATGGGGATGTTCACGACGTTCATCGCCTTCAGCCTGCTCAGCCACGGCGTCGGGTACTGGCCGGCCTTCGTCGCGGCCCTGGCTCTCGGCGCAGTCCTCGGCGCCGCGGTCGAGCGCACCCTCATCCGGCCCTTGCAGGGCAAGCCCGCGCTGAACCCGGTGATCGTCACCATCGGGCTGCTCATCGTGCTCGAGGGGGTCGCAGGGAGCATCTGGGGCAACGTCGCGCGGGGGTTCCCGGCGGCCTTCTCCCAGCGGGGCCTGGTCATCGGGAGGACGCGCGTCGCCTTCTCGCACTTCGACGTGTTCCTCGTCTGCGCCGTGGTCGTGCTCGTGGTGGCGATCGTCGCGCTCTTCCGATGGACGAACCTCGGGCTGCGCATGCGGGCGGCGGCCTTCTCGCCCGAGGTGAGCCGGCTGCTCGGCGTGCGCGTCGGGCGTCTGTTCACCCTGGCGTGGGCGCTCGCCTGCGCGGCGGGTTCGCTCGCCGGCCTCCTGGTGGCACCGCTCAGCTCGTTCAGCCCGTACTACATGGACCTCAATCTCGTGTACGGCTTCACCGCCGCGGTGCTGGGGGGCCTGCTGAGCCCGGTGGGCGCCCTCGTGGGCGGGCTGGTCACCGGGCTCTCCATCGCGTTCGTGGGCGGCTATGTCGGTCCGGACCTCCAGCCCATCGCCGCCTTGGCCCTTCTGCTCCTCGTGCTCATGGTCCGGCCCCAGGGGCTCTTCGGCACCACGGAGGTCAGGCGGGTGTGACCGCGTCCCACACGCGACCGGATGCCGAGGCTGGCCCGTCCGGGACGCGACCGGATGCCGAGGCTGGCCCGCCCGGCGCACGGGCGCGTGCCGTGCTCGGGCTGCTCGCCCGGAGGCTGCGGCTCCCGAACCAGCCTCTCGTGCGACACCTGATCCTCTTCGTGCTCGGCGCAGGCCTCTTCTACGTCCTCACCGTCAGCGTGGGCGCATACAACGACTACCAGATCGGCGAGATCGCCGTGTACGCCATCGTGCTGGGCGGGCTCAGCGTCCTCACCGGGCTGAACGGGCAATTCTCGCTCGGCCACGGTGCCTTCATGGCCAT
>JAJYGW010000011.1 GCA_021790615.1 Actinomycetes bacterium
CGTCGGGGACAGCGGCACCCCGGCGGGGTTGAGCGGGCCGACGAGCCCGGTGAAGAGCCGGCTCGCGTCGAGGGTCCGCTCGGCGGGCGCGATCTGACCCGGGTCCGTCCAGATCGGGGTCGCGAAGCGCAGGACCAGGTTGGTCGGGTTCGCCGAGGCCGCAGGGAAGTTCGCCGCGAGCACCGCGTCTCCGAGGGCGGAGTCGCTCCCCTTCGGCGGCGCGGTCGCGCCGCCGAAGCCCGAGGGCCGGTTGCCCGTTGCGGCGATGGCGAGGCCGCCGAAGACCACGAGCCCGACCACGAGCGTGAGGGCCGGTCGCTTCACGATCCGCCCAGCGACCTCGCCCCAGGTGCCCGTCGTGCGCGCGCCGGCCTTGTTCTTGGTCGGCCAGAACAGGCCGCGCCCGAGAACCGCGAGCAGAGCCGGGAGGAGCGTGAGGCCCGCGAGGAGCATCAGCCCGATGCCGATCGCGAGCGGGATACCGAGGTCGTGGTAGATCCCGAAGGTCGCGAAGAGCAGGCTCAGCAGGGCCGCGATGACGGTCGCCGCCGAGAAGGTGATCGACTCGCCCACCCGCCGGAGCGCGACCTCCACGGCCTCGCGGTGGGGCAGGCCACGGCGCATCTCCTCTCGTACCCGGAACACCAGGAAGAGGCCGTAGTCCGTCCCGGCACCGAGCACGAGCACGATGAGGAGCAGCTGGGCGACGCTCGACACCTTGACACCCGTGTGCGCGACCCCCGCCACGACGGGCTCGGCGATCTGGAGGACCAGCGCGGCGGGGAGCAGGGTCGCGAGCGGCGCGAGGAAGCTCCGGAAGATCACGAGCAAGAGCAGCACGATGAACACCAACGAGAGCAGCTGGGTCTGGCTCCCGTTGCTCCCGGCCTGGCGATTGAGGTCGACGGCTACCGCCACCGGACCGGCGGTGTGGAACACCAACCCCGGTGGCGCACCGACAGTGGCGAAACTCGCCCGGAGCGCGTCAACGAGCTGGGTCGCGGGGGTCTCGCTGTCGCCCGAGACGTCCGCGCGGACGACGACCTGCGCCGCCTTGCCGTTCTTCGAGAGCCCGACGAAGTGGGCGCCGAGGGAGTGCACGGCATGGGAGGCGGCCACGGTCTCCCGCTGCACCGCCGCAAGATCTGCCGCCGTGAGCACCTTGCCGTCGACGTTGCTCGCGACGACGATCACGGTCTGGGCGCTGCCGGAGCCGAGCAGCGGCGCGGCGAGGACCGCTGCTCGCTCGCTGGGCGCGCTCGCAGGGAGGAAGGACTGGTTGTTGTTGTTGATGACGCTCGAGAGCGACGGGAGGAACGCCGTCGCGGCAACTGCGCCCGCGATCCAGACCGCGATCACCACCCAACGGAACCGGACGGCAAAGTGGCCGAGCCCTCCGAAGAACTTCGACACGTGGTTCCCTTCCTCTCGTCTTCCCAGCCGCCGCGACTGGCCACCACCTGCCCTCTCGCCCGTCACAGCCGAGCGGCGGTCCGGTCGCGCCCCGTCGTCAGAGCCTGCTCCGGGGGTGGCAAGACTGATCACTCATCAGTGAAGGGGGAGACCCTGAACGGAATCTGAGGAAACTGCCGAGGTCCCGGACCGGAAGGTGGTGCGCCGGGGCCCGGCCGCCCCGCCGGGCCACCGAGTCGGCGAGTCCACGTGGTGGAGGACCGCAGGGTGCGAGGAGGGCGCCGGTCCCGGCCGTTGTGGCTCACCCCAGGTTGACGAGGTGCCCGAGCCCGATGGCGGCGAACGCCGCCTGGAGCTCTGCGACGACGAACGAAAAGCGGTTCAGGACGAGCAGGACGCCGAAGAAGCCCATCACTCCCGCGGAGGCCAACGAGACCCCGCGAAGGTGGCGCCGGAGCGGGCGGAGTGCGCCCGCCACGCGTTCCGCGGCCAGACCGGCGGCGAGGAAGCAGACGCCCATGCCCACGACGTAGGCGAGGAGCAGGAGCGCTCCGGGGAGGGCCCGCCCCTGGGTGGCCGCGACGGCGAGGACGGACCCCATGACCGGGCCCACGCAGGGAACCCAACCGAAGGCCAGGGCGGCGCCCGCCACGGGTGCGGTGAAGCGGCCGAGCGCGGCGGGCGAGACGTGCAGGCGCCGCTCTCGCGCCAGCCACGGAACGGGGAAGAGGTTCGACGCTGCGAGCAGGACTGCGAGCAGCACGACCACCACACCGGAGGCCCTCGTGAGCACGGCCTGGCGATGGACCAGCGCATGGCTGAGCGCGGTCGAGCTCAGGTAGAGCACCACGAACACGGCGGCGAAGCCGGCCACGAACAGCCCGGTCCTCCCCGCGATCCGCCAGGCGTGCTCACGCCTACCGAGCTCGTGCACCTCGACGCCGCTCACCACGGCGAGGTAGGCAGGCACGAGCGGGAGCACGCAGGGCGAGAGGAAGGAGGCGACGCCTCCGCCGAAGGCGACGCCGTAGGCGAGGGGCCCGAGCTCCACACCCCGATCGTAGGCGAGCGGCCACGTAGACTCCCCGCGTGTCGGACCCCCATCCCGTCGGCCGGCCGACTACGGCCCATCGCGGTGCCCGAGGGTCGAGGCCCGTTTCGCGGGACGGGCCCGCTCCGACCGACTCGGGGGCCACCGGCCCAGGCGTCCGCCCCGGAGGACGAGCCGTCGTCACGGTGCCGAACGGAATCACCGCGCTGCGGCTCGCGCTGGTCCCCGCGTTCCTCTGGTTGCTGCTCGGTGCCGACCGCCCCCTGGCCGCCGCTGGGCTCCTCGGCCTGCTCGGGGCGACCGACTTCCTCGACGGCTTCCTCGCCCGGCGGCTCTCCCAGGTCTCGGCCCTCGGCACGGTGCTCGACCCGCTGGCCGACCGGGTGCTCGTCACCGCCGCGGCCGTGGGCGGCGTCGTAGCCGGCGCGGTCCCAGTCCCCCTCGTCGCCGTGGTACTGGCCCGCGAGGCGCTCGTCTCGGTGAGCGTCGTGGTCCTGGCGCTCTTCGGGGCCGGCCGAGTCGACGTCCGGCCCGTCGGGAAGGCGGGAACCTTCGCGCTCCTCTGCGCGCTGCCGCTCTTCCTCGCTGCGGCTGCAGGGGGTCCCGGTCGCAGCCCCCTGGAGGTGATCGCCTGGGTGCTGGGGGTCGCTGGGGTGGTCCTCGGCTGGGCCGCCGTGCTGTCCTACGTCCAGCCAGCCCTGGCTGCGTGGGCGGAACGGGGCCAGCGGGCCATGGTCGCGGACATCGAGGGAGGCTCGCCATGCCCCCGATCCTCGGTAGCCCGCGATCCAGGACGGCCCACCATCCCGGAGCGGGCAGCGGCCCGGGATGGGGCAAGCCTGGGGCCTCTCGGGCGGTAGCCCGCGGCGAACGCGGGGTAGGAGGAGACCATGAAGGCGCTCATCATGGCCGGCGGAGAGGGGACTCGCCTCCGCCCCCTCACGTCGACACAGCCGAAGCCCATGCTCCCGATGGTGAACCGGCCGATGCTCGCGCACGTCGTCTCGCTACTCGCCGCGCACGGCTTCGACGACATCGTCGTGACGCTCGCCTTCCTCCCCGAGGCGATCCGGAACTTCTTCGGAGACGGCTCGGAGTTCGGCGTGCGGATCTCGTACGCGACCGAAGAGGCACCCCTCGGCACGGCGGGCTCCGTGCGCAACGCGCGAGACGAGCTCGACGAGCCCTTCCTCGTGATCTCCGGCGACGTCGTCACCGACATCGACCTCTCCGCCGTCGTCGCCTTCCACGAGGAGCGCAACGCGATGGCAACCCTCGCGCTGACGGCTCGACCCGACCCGCTCGAGTTCGGGATCGTGATCTGCCACGAGGACGGGACCGTCGAGCGGTTCCTCGAGAAGCCGAGCTGGGGCGAGGTCTTCAGCGACACCGTCAACACCGGCATCTACGTGCTCGACCCGTCGATCTTCTCCTTCATCCCGGACGACCGCCCCTCGGACTTCTCCGGCGAGGTGTTCCCGGCGCTGTTGGAGGCGGGCAAGGGGGTCTTCGGCTTCCGGGCCCCGGGCTACTGGGAGGACGTCGGGACGCTCGGCGCCTACCTCCGGACGCACCAGGAGGTGCTCGGCGGGCGGGTCGAGCTCGAGATCCCGGGATTCCGGCTGGGCGAGGGGGTCTGGCTCGGCGAGGGCGCGGAGGTGGACCCGTCGGCGAAGATCTCGGGGCCCTCGGTGATCGGCGACTACTGCCGCATCGGCCCGGACGTCCAGATCCTGCCCGGCACCACGCTCGGCGCCAACGTACGCGTCGGCGCAGACGCCGTGATCGAGCGGAGTGTGGTCCACGACAACTGCCTGATCGGCCAGGGCGCGTCGCTTCGGGGCTGCGTGGTGGGGCGCTCGTCGGACCTGCGGCGCGGCGTGCGCTGCGAGGAGGGCGTGGTCGTCGGGGAGCGCTGCCGGATCGGGGCCGGCGCCGTCCTCGCGGCAGGCGTCAAGGTCTACCCGGCCAAGACCGTCGACCCCGGGGCCGCGGTCAACGCGAGTGTGGTCTGGGAGACCAAGGCCTCGCGCAGCCTGTTCGGTGTGGCCGGGGTGGCTGGCCTCGCGAACGTCGACATCTCACCAGAGCTCTCCGTCCGCCTCTCGATGGCCTACGCGGCCACGCTCCCGAAGGGCTCCACGGTGACGACGTCGCGCGACACCTCCCGCGCTGCCCGGGTGCTGAAGCGGGCGGTCATGGTCGGGCTCAACGCCTCGGGCGTCCACGTCCACGACCTCGAGGCCACGACCGTGCCGGTGACCCGCTTCGCAGTCCGCAACGCCCGCCAACAGGGCGGGATCACGGTGCGCATGGATCCGGAGGATCCGCAGAGCGTGGTCATCCGGTTCTTCGACGATCGGGGGCTCGACCTCTCGCCCGACGCCCAGCGTCGGGTCGAGCGCCTGCTCTCGCGCGAGGACTTCCGCCGCGCGCTCGCGGGCGAACTCGGTGACCTCGAGTTCCCGGCCCGGGTCCTCGACTCCTACACCCTCGCGCTCACGTCCGTGGTCGACCTCGCCGCGCTCCGGGCGAGCCGCTTCAAGCTCGTGGTCGACTATTCGTTCGGGACAACCAGCTTCGTCATGCCGACGGTGCTGGCAAAGCTCGGGGCGGACGTGCTTGCCATCAATCCCTACGCAGCCACCACCGGCCTGCTCCGCTTCGACCGCCAGGAGGCAGCGGCTCGCGTGGCGTCCCTCGTCACCTCCTCGGGCGCGTCCCTCGGCGTCGTCCTCGACCCCCACGGGGAGAGCCTCACCCTCGTCGACGATCGCGGCCAGATCCTCGACGCGACCACGGCGGCGTTGGCACTCCTCACGCTCGCCGGCGGGGCGGAGATCGGGTCGCGGGTCGTGCTGCCGGTGAACGCCCCGGCTGCGGCGGCGACCCTCTGGGAGGCCTCGGGAGGGCACGTGACCTGGGCGAAGCTTGCGCCGCAGGCCCTTCTCGAGGCTGGCGAGGAGGCCGACCTCGTCGTGGGCCCGGACGGCGCCTTTGCCTTCCCGCGTATCCTCCCCGGCTTCGACGCTGCGGCCACCCTCGTCCAGCTGCTCGGAATGCTCGCGACGAGTGGCCTGCCCCTCTCCAAGACGGTCGGCGCGCTGCCGCCGGTGCACGTCCGCCACGAGCAGCTCGTGACCCCCTGGGAGCGCAAGGGAGCGCTCATGCGAGCGGTGGTCGAGCACTTCGCCGGCGACGACAGCGAGCTGCTCGATGGCGTCAAGCTCCCGACCCCGGGGGGATGGGTCCTCGTCGTCCCAGATCCGGAGGAGCCCACGACCCACCTCTACCTGGAGGAGTGCTCGCCCGAGGCGCTCGACACCGCTACCGCCCTGTGGACTCAGCGCCTCCGGGGGCTGGTGGCCTCGCTCGCAGTACCACCGACGGCACGGGTTCCACCGGGATAGGGTTTTGGCGTGCACGTGCCCGAGGACCTCCGTTACACGAACGACCACGAGTGGGCCAGGCCCGAGGGGGCTGCCATACGAATCGGCATCACGGACTACGCGCAGGACGCCCTCGGCGACATCGTCTTCGTCCAGCTGCCGGAGGTGGGGGCCACCGTGCAGGCGGCCGAAGGGCTTGGCGAGGTCGAGTCCACGAAGTCGGTGTCCGACCTCTACGCCCCGGTCTCGGGGGAGGTGGTCGAAGTGAACGCCGAGCTCGCCGACCGTCCCCAGCTGCTGAACGAGGACCCCTACGGAGAGGGCTGGATCTGTGTGGTCCGTCCGAGTGACCCGGGCTCGCTCGCCGCGCTCCTCTCGCCCGAGGCGTACCGAGATCTGATCGCCGGCTGAGCGTCCGGGCCCGGCGGGCTCTCGGAGTCGGTCGGGCCTGGCGGGGGGGTTGATTTCGCGAAGCGTCCAGCCGGCGCAGGCCGGGACGGATCTGGCAGAGTACCGTGATGCGCGTGTTCTGCCACAACTGCGGCCACCAGAACCTCCAGGAGGCGAACTTCTGCTCGTCGTGCGGGGCGCCCCTCGTACCCCTGAGCGAGGACACCACCGTCACCTTCCAGGCGCTCGAGGGCAGCGTCGAGGGTGAGGAGGAGCTCACGGTCACCATCCCCGCCATCGAGCGCGGCGATGGCGTGCTGGTCGTCAAGCGCGGCCCGGCGGCCGGCACGCGCTATCGGCTCGACGCGCCCGTGACGCGGGTCGGGAGACACCCCGAGAGCGACATCTTCCTCGACGACATCACGGTCTCGCGCCGCCATGCCGAGTTCCACCACGACGGCCACCGGTTCCTCGTCCGCGACGTGGGCTCGCTCAACGGCACCTACCTGAACCGGGTCCGCATCGAGGAAGCGGACCTCGCCTCGGGGGACGAGGTCCAGATCGGGAAGTTCAAGCTGATCTTCCTCCTGGCAGAGGAGGGCTGAGCGAGACCGTGCCCGAGCGCTCCTACCTGTCCATCGGTGACGTGCTCTCGCTCCTCCAGGGCGAGTTCCCGGACATCACCATCTCGAAGATCCGCTTCCTCGAGAGCCAGGGCCTGCTCGATCCCGAGCGGACCCCGTCGGGCTACCGGAAGTTCTACGACGAGGACGTCGCCAGGTTGCGCTACATCCTGCGCCAGCAACGGGAGCACTTCCTGCCACTCAAGGTCATCCGGGACCGTCTCGACGTCGAGGGCGACCTCATCCTCCGCCCCCCGAGCGCCGTCGCCGGCGTCCGCTCGCCCGGCGGGGGACTGTCCGGGGAGGATCTCGCCACGGCCGACGACCCCGACGCGGCGCGGGAGGCGGGCCAGCCGGCGGGGGCGGGACGGGAGCCGGCCGGCCGGCCCGTGACGACGGCCCGGGGCCCCGGGGCCGAGCGCGCCGGCAGCCACATGGCGAACGGCCAGGGCGCTCGCGCCGACCACCCCGTGGCTGTCGGGGCTGCTCCACCGGGGAGCGGCTCGATGTCGGGTCCTCCGGGGTCCGGGGTAGCCGGTAGCGGCGCGGCGTGGGCTGCCCGACAGGAGGGCGGGCCCGGCCGAGAACACCTGGGGGGGACCGGCCGTGGGGGAGTCCCCGGTCCGCCGGCGTCGCCGGGGTCCTCGACACCGCCACCTCGCGAACGCCACACGATCGATCCGCGGGGGGGGCGCCCGGGAGGGCAGCCGTTGGAGACCGGGCCCGGCGAGCGTCTTCCGAGCCCTTCCTCGCAGTCCGCCACGACGCAGTCCGAGCTGCCGGGTCCCGAGGGCGGAGCAACCAGCGGGCTCCGGCGCACGAGTGAGCTCGGAGCGGCGCTCGCTGGGCTCCAGGAGCCGCCGCGTCGACCGCCTGCGCCGCAGCGCGACGAGCCACCCCCTGGAACGGGGGCGCCCGCCCGGTCCGGCCCCACCCCGAGCAGCGCGAGCGATGGGGACTTCGCCCGGCCACCGATGCGGCTCAGCAAGGAGGAGCTCGCGACCGCGAGTGGGCTCGGCCTCGAGCAGGTCGA